>CAYFSD010000085.1:0-7081 GCA_964345705.1 uncultured Desulfohalobiaceae bacterium | reverse complement strand
CTTGGCCCGCATGTTGGCTAGCAACGAGCGGCTAGGGGCTATTTGGACATCATCTTCTGAAAGATCTTCTCCGACTTGTCCGCGTAGCGCTCGGATTCCTGAGCGGACTCCTCCGCGTCCATCGCCGCGCTTTCCGCATCATCGGCGGCCTGAACCGCGCGGTCGGCGGACTCTCGGGCCTTCATTTGCGCCTCTTCGGCTGTTTCTGCCTGATCCAAGGCCCTGTCCGCCTTCTGATTGGCTTCCTGGACCTGTTGCTGCAAGTCTTCCACCTGGCTGGTGGTTGCACAGCCGCTCAGCATGAGCCCGGCGAACAACAAAGCAACAACGGCCATCATGGGGCCGAGCCAGCGTTTACCCTGAGACATAGGCACCTCCCTCGATGTTGGGTTTGATAATATTCTTCTCTACACAAAAAACACTTGCAGAACATTACCTGATTCATACAAGCTTGACAAGGACAAGGGCCTCGCGAAAGAGCGCTCCGGCGGGAGGTGTTGGGGTTCCGTGCCTGCCGGGCTTTATGACGGACGGGCTGGATTCGGGGCTCATTCCGTGCATGAGCCTTGGATCGCATCGCAGCCCATATTTCATGGGGCCCGGGGTCGGGGCGGACATCATGTTTCTTTGCGCCAAGCGCTTGACGCAGGCTTATCCCATCCTCTAGGAAAGAAGGGAGAGGATGGGTAAAGCGAACCCTTTGCACCCTGTCAAGGAGAGCTCCATGAGGTACGAGCATATCGCCGTCGACGTGGGGGACGACCATGTGGCCCAGCTTACGCTGCATCGGCCGGAACAGTACAATACCTTCAACACGCCCATGGCCAGGGAGCTGGATAACGCCCTGTGCGAGCTGGATCGGGAGAAGCGGGTCCGGACGGTGCTAATCCGGGGGGCGGGCAAGGCCTTCAGCGCGGGCATTGATCTCGGGGAATTCCCGGATCAGACTCCCATGCAGTATCGGGAGTGGATCGAGACCATGGAGCGCCCGCTCACAACCATTACCAGGATGAACAAGCCGGTCGTGGCCCAGGTTCACGGAGTCGCCGCGGCGAACGGCGCCGGTCTGGCCGCGGCCGCGGACGTCACCATTGCCGCCGAGGAGGCGCGGATCGGGCTCACCGCGATCAATGTGGGACTGAACTGCGTGGGCCCGGTGATACCGGTGAGCCGGTGCGTGGGTCGGAAGAAGGCTTTGGAGATGCTTTTCTTCGGGGATCTCTATCCCGCGGATCAGGCCAGGGACATGGGACTGTTCAACAAGGTGGTCCCGTCAAGCGATCTGGAGCAGGAGGCCCGGAGCTGGGCCGCGGCCCTGGCGGCCAAGAGCCCGCTTGCGCTGCAGAACGCCAAGCGGGCCTTCTATACCTCCGCGGACATGGAGCAGGAGGAGGCGGTGCAGTTCATGAACGAGGCCTTTTCCAGGCTGTGCACCACCGAGGACGCCGTGGAAGGGATCGCTGCCTTTCGGGAAAAGCGGCCACCGGAGTGGAAGGAACGGTAGTCCTTCCTCAGTTGATCGGGAGGCCTCCGCGGATCTGGACATGAATGGCCGGGGAGCTATATTCTTCCCGGGCCGGGCGCGAAAGGGTTCGGGCCCGGCCCGGGAAGGATTCCCCCTCCGGAGAAGACGCGCGGCGGAAAAGGCAGCCCCATGCTCGAGGTCCTCACCACCGTCATCCCCATCTTCCTCATCATCCTCACCGGACTGATCCTGCGGGGGATCGCATTTCTTCCCGGCCATGTCCTGGGTCCCCTCAATCGCCTCGTGTTCTACGTGGCCATCCCGGCCATGATATTCTCCAAAGTGGCCCAGGCCGATTTTCAGGCCCATTTCCACGCCCTTCTCCTGGCGGGGACTCTCGTTCCCGTATTCGTGGTCTTCCTCCTGGGCAAGGTCCTGATCCGGCTCGGCTCCATGCCGGAGCTTCAGGCGGGGACGTTTCTGCAGTCCTCCTACCACGGGAATCTGGGCTATATCGGGCTGGCGGTGGCCTATTACTACCTTGGCGATCAGGGCCTGACCCAGGCCAGCATCCTGGCCGGGTTCCTCATGCTCTGGCAGAATCTGCTCTCCGTGTGGGTCCTGCGCCCCGAGCCGGAACAGGGACAAAGCGGCGTCCCGCAGCTTCTGAAAAAGCTCCTGGCCAATCCCATCATCCTCTCCGCCCTGGCCGGAATCGCCTTTTCCCTGTTCCGGGTGCCCCTGCCGGAGATCGTCTCCCGCAGCCTGAGCATATTGAGCGGCATGGCCCTGCCGCTCGCCCTGATCCTCATTGGCGCCTCCCTGTCCGTGCGCCTGATACGGGCCCATCTATGGCAAGCCCTCGGTTCCGGAGGGCTCAAGCTCGTGCTGCTCCCGCTGCTCGGATATCTCCTGTTTCTGGGCCTCGGCCTGGACCGAGCGACGTTCATGCCCGGCCTGATCCTGCTGGCGGCCCCCTCGGCCACGGTGACCTACGTCATGGCCGCGGAGATGCACGGCTCGCCGGATCTTGCCTCGGCCACGGTCACCCTGAATACCCTGCTTTCGGCCCTGACCTACACCCTGTGGCTGGGGCTGGTGTGAGAGGTCTTCGGATAGGGAGGGCTGACGGAATGATGATGCTAACCATTCACATGCCACAAGGCCAGAACGAAAACGGCAACGATTCACCGCATTGATCCGTCCATGGACGCTGAGGCATTGGGGTAGTGAATCGTGACGCCGATAGACGCTGAGACAGCAAGGTGGTGAATCATCACGGGGAAACCAGGGAGGCAGGCGATGCGCTTCGTGATTGTTGGCGGGGATGCGGCCGGAATGAGCGCCGCGAGCCTGGCCAAGCGCAAGATGGCCCAGGCGGAGGTCACGGTTTTCGAACAGGGCTACGATGTCTCCTACAGCGCCTGCGGCATGCCCTATGCCATCGCGGATCCGGAGCGGTCCATGCGGGATCTCGTGGTGCGCGAAGCCCGGACTTTCCGGGAAAAGCAGGGGCTGGAGGTGCGGCTGGGGTGCCGGGTGGCGGGCATCGATCCCCGGCAGGGACGTGTCTTCGGCACCACAGTCGAGGGAGAGGCCTTTGAGCGGGAGTACGACAAGCTGCTCCTCGCCACGGGGGCCTCGGCTGTCCGTCCGGAGCTGCCCGGGTTCGACCTGCCCGGGGTGGAGGTGCTCAAGAGCCTGGAGCACGGCCGCCGCATCAAGGACTATTTGGCCCGGCACCGGGTCCGCAGGGCGATCCTTGTGGGGATGGGGTACATTGCCCTGGAGATGGCCGAATCCCTGAGGACGCTGGGGATCGAGGTGGCCATGGTCAAGCCCGGGCCGGAGCTTCTCCCCTGGTTGGACCGCACCCTGGCCGAAAGGGTGCGCCGGGAGCTGGAGGACAACGGGGTGGAGCTGTATCCCGGAGAGGGGATCCACCGGATCGAGTCCCGGCAGGATCGGCTGCATCTCGTCTGCGACAGGGGCGAGCTGTCCGGGGATTTCGTGCTGGCGGCCATCGGTGTGTCACCCAACAGCGAGATCGCGGCGGAGGCGGGCATGGGGCTCGGTCCCAAGGGCTCCATCGCCGTGGACCGTGGCATGCGAACGAGCGATCCGGACATCTTCGCGGCCGGGGACTGCGCGGACGCCTATCACGTGGTGACCGGGGACAGAACCTGGATCCCCCTGGCGCTGCGGGCCAATCGAGCCGGCAGGGCGGCCGGGGACAACGCCTGCGGCGGAGCGATCCGGCTGGACGGGGTGGCCGGCACGAGCGTATTTCGGGTCCTGGGCCTGGAAGTGGCGACAACCGGGATCAACGCGGAGCAGGCGCGTGAGCACGGCTTCGATGCACAGACGGCCGTCATCGAGAGCAGGAGCCGGGCCCACGGGCATCCCGGCTCCCGGACCATCCGGGTCGCCATGACCGGAGACCGGCGCTCCGGGCGGCTGCTCGGGGCGCAGATGGTCGGCGCCGAGGGCGTGGCCCACCGCATCAACGCGGTTGCCGTGGCCCTGCACGCCGGGATGGATGTGGAGGCCTTCAGCCAGACCGATCTGGCCTACGCCCCGCCCTTCAGCCCGGTCTGGGATCCCTTGCTCACTGCGTCCAGGCAGCTGCTGAAGAAGCTGAAGGCATAGAGACCCCGCAATTATTCAGCGTAACTATTCAGCATTTTGGTCCGACCACGGGCATGGCGGCTTTGAATCAACCGGCCTTCGGCTCTGAATAGGTTCCCGTCCGGCATTCTTCTGTTTTTTCCCCGTGCGATCCCGGATCCCGGACATCATGAAGTGCCAACCAAAAAAAGCGGCCTTCCCGGGGGGAAGACCGCTTGAGGGATATCCATCTTTCGGCTTTTTCCTAGGACTTGAGGATCCTGCGGGCGCTCTCGTCCCGGGCCTGGATCATGTGGGGGATGCCGGTGACGCGCGCCGTCTCCTCGTTCCCGGAGAAGAGGTCGTCCCGGTCCACGGCGTCGAGCCGGAACTTGCGGGCACCGGCCATGAGCTGCTGCAGCCCGCAGCCCAGCTTGTCCGTCAGGGTCCACAGGGCCACGGCGCCCAGGGGGATGTTCTTCATCTCCTCCTTGCCCACCTTGTGCTGCACGTCGTAGTAGCTGGCGAAGATCTCCTCCGCGCTCGAGCCCAGGGAGCTCACCGTCTTGGGCAGCTCATCCCAGTTGCCGTTGACCTTCTCCTTCCGCTCCGGATGGAGGACGCCCTCGATGTTGGCCCCCAGAAAGCCGGGGATCATCAGGGAGCGGCCCATGCAGATCATCTTGGTGTACGGGGATCCCAGGGCCAGCCCCTTGAAGATGCTGTCCTCCAGGGCGAACCCGCCGGCGAAGGAGAGGTCCACCACCTTTTTCCCGCGCGCGGCCAGCTCCGCCGCGTATTCATGGGCTTTCGAGTGCAGATGGAGGGAGGGGACGCCCCAGCTCTGCATCATGTTCCAGGGGCTCATCCCCGTGCCCCCGCCGGAGCCGTCGATGGTCAGAAGGTCCAGCTCGGCCTCGGAGGCGAACTTGATGGCCATGGCCAGCTCCTCCATCCCGTAGGCCCCGGTCTTGAGGGAGATGCGCTTGAATCCCAGGCTGCGCAGGTAGTCCACCGCCTGGTGGAAGTCCTCCCGCACCAGCTCCACCTTGTTGAGCTGCGTGGCACCCAGGCGGCTGTGCCGGGCGAAGGAGGTGATGGAGCCTTTGTTGAAGGCGTCCTGCACCTCGGGCAGCTCCGGATCGGGGTCCACCAGATAGCCCCGGCGCTTGAGGAACAGGGCGTACTCCAGGCTGGTGACCTGGATCTCGCCGCCGATGTCCTTGGCCCCCTGGCCCCACTTGATCTCCACGATGACCTTGTTCCCGTACTTCTCCGCGATGTACTCGGCCACGCCGTTGCGCGTGTCCTCCACGTTGAGCTGGACGAAGATGGCCCCGTACCCGTCGAAATAGCCCAGATAGGTGGAAAGGCGACGGTCCAGCTCGGGGGCCTTTTTCACCCGGCCGTTTTCGATCTCCGCCTCTTTGTCCACGCCCACGACGTTCTCCCCCACCACGATGGGGATGCCGCACAGGGCGCCGCCGATGGCGAAGGAGTCCCAGTACTTGGAGGCGATGAAGGTCGAGCCCAGGGCTCCGGTCATCAGCGGCATGCGGGTCTTGGTGGGGATCTCCGCCCCGAATTCGGAGCTGATGTCCGCGTTGGTGAAGATGCAGTCGTCCGGATCGGAGCTCATCTCGGAATGGATTCCCTGCGAGCCGTAGGCGTAGCCCTGGATGCGCAAGGAGTTGTAGGACACGCCGATGTGGTTGATATTGTCCGCTCCCGCGGTCACGGTGCCGAAATCGCGCGGGTAGAGGAGCTTGCGGCCCATCAGGCTGGAGAGGAAGGTCTCGCATTTGCCCTTGCAGTCGGACCGGCAAAGGGTGCACAGGCTCGATTCGGCCGGATCGCCGCGGTTGACGGTTCCCAGGACGTCGTTGCTCTTGGGGGTCTGCATTGCTGTCTCCTTCTTCAGATTTCCTGTGCTTTTAGCAGGATATGTTGGGCGCCTCCGGCCGCGGTCGGTTCACGGGAGCCGAAAAAAACAAAGGCGTCCCGTTTCCGCGGCTGGAGCGGATCGGGGACGCCTTTGTCCAAAACTCGATCGCTCGGGTCGCACCCCATTGTACGGCCCGAGCGGATTGTTCAGCACATTAAGGGATATGTGGCTCGCCATATTTGTAATAAAACCGGGGCTCATGTCAAGCGAATGGCAAGGGGAGGCGGGGATCGTTCCGTTGAGCCGGGTTGGTGGGCTCCCAGGGGAAAGAGAAGGGGAGGAGGAGATGTCCCTCCGGCCGGGCTACCCGCGCTCCAGATCGTCGGCGAGAAGGACGGCCTCGGCGATCTGGCGCAGGGATTTCCGGGAGTCCATGCTCTGCTTCTGCATCCAGCGGTGGGCCTGCTCACCGTTCATGGAGCGGCGCTGCATGAGCGTCTCCTTGGCCCGTTCCACCATCTTCCGGGTCTCCAGCTCCTTCTCGATGACCTGGGTCCGGACCATGAGCTCGGTGTTCCGGATGGCCACAGCGGCCTGGTTGGCCACGGCGTTCATCAGATTGAACTCGGTCTCCGTGAAATCGTAGGGGACCGAGGTGAAGCAGTTCAGGGCGCCGATAACCTTTTCGTTCTGCAACTGCAGCGGCACCCCCAGCATGGAGACCAGGCCGAGCTTTTTGGCCATGGCCTTCTCCTTGAAGCGGCGGCTGCGCAGAACGTTCTTGATGCTCAGGGGCTTCTTCTGGGTCACCACATGGCCCACCACTCCCTCCTTCAGCTCCAGGACGCGGTTTTCCAGGTATTCCGGGGCGATGGCCTGTGTGGCCTTGAGCTTGATCTTCGGGGGGTCCTCGTCCTCGTCCACGAGCCACAGGGAGCAGATGTCCACATCCATGCCCTTGGCCGTGACCATGACGATGAGCTTGAGCAGGTCCTCCAGGAAGAGGTCCGAGGTGATGGCCCGGCTGATTTCCGTTAGGGCCTTGATGTACTTGTCGCTGCCTTTTTCCTCCTGCATGGGCATGCCGCCACCCTATCCCATCTCGGGATCGCTTTCAATTGGCG
>CAYFSD010000084.1:0-7168 GCA_964345705.1 uncultured Desulfohalobiaceae bacterium | reverse complement strand
AGGGGACGCTCCACCGAAGCACTGATGCAGGCCCGTCACCTCACCCCTAACGAAAAAACCTGAACAGGGAACGCGGAACCCAGAATAAGGAGACCAAAGCATGGACCTCTTCCACGTGGATCGCGACACCTGCAACCGGGACGGCATCTGCGCCGCATGCTGCCCCGCGCGGATCATCGCCCTGGACGACGAGGGCTATCCCCGGCCCGTGGAGGGAGCCGAGGAGCTCTGCATCCGGTGCGGGCACTGCGTGACCATCTGTCCCACGGCGAGCCTCACCCACCGCGACATGCCCGTGGAGCAGTGCCCTCCCGTGGACCGCGACCTCCTTCCCGGCCCGGAGCAGTGCGAGCACCTCTTCCGGGCCCGCAGGTCCATCAGAACTTACAAGGAGGAAACCCCGGACCCGGACCAGATCCAGCGGCTCATCGAAATCGCCCGCTACGCCCCCACCGGGCACAACTGCCAGTGCGTGGAGTGGACCGTGCTCGGGGACGGACAGGAGCTGCAGCACCTGGCCGGCCTGGTGGTGGACTGGATGCGCTGGATGCTTGCGAACATGCCCCAGGCGGCCCAGGCCATGCACATGGACAAGACCATCGGACGCTGGGAAGCAGGGGACGACGTGATCTTCCGCGGCGCTCCCATGCTCATCCTGGCCCACGCCAAAAAGGATCTGCCGCCGGCCCCCGCGGCCTGCACCATCGCCGCCGCCTATCTGGAGCTGGCCGCTAGCACCATGGGCCTGGGGGCTTGCTGGGCCGGATACTTCATGGCCGCGTCCGACTCCTACCAGCCCCTGCAGGAAGCGCTGCCCCTGCCGGAAGGGAACAAGTGCTTCGCCGCCATGATGGTCGGGCATCCCCGCTATCGCTACCAGCGGCTGCCCCTGCGCAAGGCCCCTTCCATCACCTGGCGCATGACGTGAGGGGACCGAGATCGGAGGTCGGAGGTCGGAGATCGGAGGTCGGAGATCGGAGGTCAGAGATCGGAGGTCGGAGATCGGAGGTCAGAGATCGGAGGACGGAGGACAGAGGACAGAGGACAGAAGAGGGAGGACGGAACACGGTGAGTCGGTGTGTCGGTAAGTCGGTCAGAAAAGAGACGCCAGAGGACGGAAGAAAGGAGACGGAAGACGGAAAGCGCTTCACCGAAACGCTGATGCGCGCTCCCTGCCTCACTCCGAACGAAGAACGATGAACGCGGAACCGTGAACGGGGGACGAAAAAGCGGAGTCAGGTGGCGATGGCGAAGAGCGATTGATGGGCCCTGCTCTCCGCTACTGATGGAGCACACCGGCCAGGGCTAAGGAGGCGCTGTCCCGGACCACCAGATCCGCCATGGCGTCCAGCGGGGTGTCCTCCTTGTTCACGATGACCAGCCTGGCCCCGGACTGCTTGGCCAGGGCCGGCAGGGAGGCGGCGGGTTGTACTACGAGGGAGCTGCCCAGGGCAATAAAGAAGTCGCAGGTCCGGGACTGCCTGACCGCCTCCTGGAGGATCTCCTCCGGCAGGGCCTCCCCGAAGAGGACCACATCCGGTCGGAGCAGGCCGCCGCAATCCGGGCAGGAAGGGGGCATCTCCCCCTCCAGCAGCCTCTCCAGCCCCTCCAGGGCGAAGCGCCTGTCGCAGCCCAGGCACAGGATGCGCCGCGTATTCCCGTGAAGCTCCAGCACGTTGCGCGAGCCCGCATCCTGGTGCAGCCCGTCCACGTTCTGGGTGATCAGGGCCCTGAGCCGACCCCGCCGCTCCAGCTCGGCCAGGGCCCTGTGGCCCTCATTGGGCCGGGCCTTGGAGAGCGCGGGATAGCGCACCTCGCGGAGGAACTCCCAATAATAGGCCGGATTGCGGGAGAAATTGTCCGCATCCGCGACTTTGTCCGGATCGTATGTCTTCCAGAGCCCGTTCGCGCCCCGGTAGGTGGGGATCCCGCTCTCCGCGGAGATTCCGGCTCCGGTAAAGGCCACTACGTGGGAAGCGCTGTCCAGCATCGCCTCCAGCCCGTTCCTGCGCATACTCCCCTCCTCGTGGATTGCTCGCGGAGCGAGGCCGTTGTTCCGCGCCCCGAAAGCCCCTATCCGGTGCAATATTCCGGTTTTATTGTTCTTGATATTACGCAACAGCGGGAATGAGGTCAAAAGGCGGGTCGGCCGCCCCTCTCGCCCTGGCCTTCAGCCATGAGCTCGAAGCCCCGCTCCCGATTTGTGTCGCCCCGCGGTTGCTGCTGTCGGATTTTTTTATCCCGAGCAAGCCCTTGATCCCTGGGCCGCGTTGGGACAGAATCGCCCCCGAGGTGGATTTTACAAACCGTGCACCCGCGGCAAGGAGGCGCCATGAGCCTGGAGGAGCGCATTCGAGACATTCTTGGGGACAAGGACATCGCCTATGAGATCCACGACCACGAGCCGGTGTACACCAATCCGGCCATGGCCGAGGCCCTGGGCGTGAGCGAGGCGGAGACGGTCAAGTCCCTGGTGGTCAAGACCAAGGAGGGGAACCTGGCGGTGGTTGTCCTCCCCGGCAACGCCAGGATGGACTGGAAGCGCGCCGCCGCGGGCCTGGGGACCAAGAAGGTCAGCTTCGCCAAGCCGGAGGTGGTCTCCGAGCAGGTGGGCTGCGACGTGGGCTGCGTGCCCCCCTTCGGCCATCTGGTGTCCCTTCCGGTGGCTATGGAGCCCGGGCTCCGCTCCGCCGGGGACCTCTATTTCAATCCCGGCAGGCACGACCGGTCCTACAAGCTGGAGGCAAGGGGCCTGATCGCCGCCTGCGAGCCGAGCTTTCTGCCTGAGCCCAAACAACAGGGATAGCACGCCACGGAGGAGAGGATGCAGCAGGCGAAGACGAGTGGAGAAGAGGCAGAATTATGACTCTGGATCTCGTGGACACCCACGCCCACATGTGCGCCCCACAGCTCCGGAACGACCTGGAGGGCGTGCTTTTTCGCGCCCGGGAGCGGGGCATCGGCGCGATCATCTCCGTGGCCGAGGATCTGGAGGAGGCCCGGGCCACCCTGGACCTCGCGGCCCGCTATTCCCTCATCCGTCCGGCGGCCGGGCTCTATCCGGGCAATGCCGACGCGGAGCTGGCCCGGCAGATGAGGGAGCTCATCCGGAAGGAGCGGGAGCGCCTGGTGGCCATTGGCGAGGTGGGGCTCGACTTCCGCCTGGCGGAGAGCGAAGAGGCCAAGGAGCTGCAGCGGGAAATCCTGGCCGAATTCGTCCGGCTCTCCCTGGAGCTGGACCTGCCGCTCAACGTCCACTCCCGCTCCGCGGGACGGCATGCAGCGGAGCTGCTCCTGGAGCACGGGGCGAGGCGGGTCCAGATGCACGCCTTTGACGGCAAGGCGGGCTCCGCGCACAAGGCCGTGGAGGCGGGGTACTTCTTCTCCGTCCCCCCTTCCGCCGCCCGCTCCAGGCAGAAGCAGAAGCTCATCCGCCAGCTGCCCCTGTCCTGCCTGCTGCTGGAAACGGACTCCCCGGTGCTCGGTCCCGACCCCGAGGAAACCAACGAGCCGGCCAACCTGGCGGTGGCCCTGCGCACCGTCGCGGAGATCAAGGAAATCCCGGAGGAGCAGGTCCGGGAGGCTGTCGCGGACAATACCCGGCGGCTCTATGGGGACTTGGCGCGAGACGAGTCCAAGTGCTGACGCGTCGTAACTATTCACCACCCCACTGATCACTGTAAGCCGACAATGTGCTGAATCGTTGCGACGCGTCAACAATTCCCGAATCCGCAACACCCGTTCCAAGGAGACGCAGCATGTTCTGGCCCTTGGCGATCGCAGCCGGTGTTTACCTCATCTATGTCCTCGCGCTCTTCTTCTCCCAGCGCCGCCTGATGTTCCCCGGAGCGCCGCCCGCTCCCCCGGTTTCCCTGTCCGAAGCCGACATGGAGCGGCTGTGGATCGAGGTTCCCCAGGCCAGCTGCGAGGCCTGGTTTCTGCCCCCGGCAGGGGGAGGGTCCCCGCATCCGGCCATCATCTTCGCCCACGGCAATGGCGAGCGCATCGAGGAATGGGCCGAGCCCTTCCAATGCTTCACCGCGGCCGGATTCGCCGTCCTCCTGGTGGAATATCCCGGATATGGCCGGTCCACGGGAACTCCCAGCCAGAAGGTGATCACCCGGGTCATGACCAGGGCCGTGGACGTGCTGGCCGACAGAAGCGACGTGGACCCGGGCCGCATTATCGGCATGGGGCGCTCCATCGGCGGAGGAGCTGTCTGCCGCATTCCCGGGGACCGTCTCGCCGCCCTGGTCCTGACCTCCACCTTCACCGGCACCCGGGCCTTCGCCCGCCCGTTCATCTATCCGCCCTTCGCCGTGCTCGATCCCTACGACAACCTCGCCGCCCTGCGGGCCTACTCCGGGCCGGTGCTCATCCAGCACGGCCTGCGGGACGAAACCGTGCCCGTAACCCACGCCCGGGCCCTGGCCGCGTCCACGAAGAGATCCCGGCTCCAGCTGGACAACTGCGGCCACAACAACAGCCCTCCGGATTGGCGCGCCTTCTGCCGGCAGGTCCTGGACTTCCTGCGCGAGCAGGGGATCCACTCCGACTGACCACGGACTCTGTCAACGAAAACTCTTTACATAGTTGACAACTCGGGAGGGCTCGCGGTAGGCGGATCCCCGCGCAAACGATTCAACCGCGCGGAGTCTCCATGCAAAGAAAGCCCGCCCCTTCCCCGCACTCATTCTCCCCCGAGCCCCCGGAGGATCCCGCCCTTGTGCAGCGCATCGGCCTGCGGGATCTCCTCTATCGCGCCGACCGCCTCCGACAGCGCCACGCGGGGAACAGGATCCGCACCTGCGCCGCCATCAACGCCAAATCCGGCAACTGCTCCCAGGACTGCGCCTTCTGCGCCCAGTCCGCCCACAACCTTGCCCGGACCCCGGTCCACGATCTGCTCCCCCGAAAGGAGCTGATTCAGCGGACCCTTGCCGCGGCCGAAGCCGGAGCGAGCAACGTGTCCTTAGTGAGCAGCGGCCGGTCCCTCGCCCCGCTGGAGCTGGAACGCATCTGCGAGGCGGTGGAGGAAATCCGCAGCCGCGTCCGCGTCTCAGTCTGCGCCTCCCTGGGCACGCTCACACCGGAAACAGCCGCCCAGCTAAGCCGGGCGGGGGTGAGCACCTACCACCACAACCTGGAGACCGCTCCCAGCCACTACCCCTGGATCTGCAGCACCCACGCCCAGGAAGAACGCGTGCGCACCGTGCGCACGGCGCGACAGGCGGGCATGCGCGTCTGCTGTGGCGGCATCTTCGGCCTGGGCGAGACCTGGCCGCAGCGCCTGGAGCTGGCCCAGACTCTGCGCGCCCTGGAAGCGGACTCCATCCCGGTCAACTTCATCCACCCCATCCCTGGCACTCCTCTGGAGGACAGGGCGCCGCCCGCCCCGCTGGAAGCGCTTCGCTGCGTGGCCCTGCTCCGCCTGATCAACCCGGACCGGGACATCGTGATCTGCGGCGGACGGGAGAGCACCTTGAGGAGCCTGCAGCCCCTGGGCTTTCCCGCGGGAGCCAACGGCCTGATGGTGGGCGATTATCTCACTACCCGCGGGGCAGCTGCTTCCGCGGACTTTGACATGCTGCGCGACTGCGGCCTGGAATCCCTTTGACGGGAGCCGCCCCCTGCAGTATATCGAAATGGTGAGGTTCTTATCCGCGAAAACGGGGGCCGCCGCTCGCCGCGCGGACCCCGGAATCGAAAACCGCGGACAACCCGTGGGAGGTGCCTATGAGCATGCTGGAGATCCAGGGAGTCACCGTGGAGTGCGTGCAGGGGGATATCGCCAACCAGCCCGACGTGGACGCGGTGGCCAACGCGGCCAATGCCCAGCTCATGCCCGGTGGGGGCGTGGCCGGAGCGCTGCACATGGCCGCCGGCCCGGGACTGGCCGAGGAATGCCGCCCCCTGGCCCCCATTGCCCCGGGCGAGGCGGTGATCACCGGGGCGCACAACCTGCCCAACAAGCACGTGATCCACTGCCTGGGCCCGGTGTACGGCAGGGACGAGCCCTCGGACGAGCTGCTCGCCTCCTGCTACCGCAGGGCCCTGGAGCTAGCGGAGGAAAAGGGCCTGGCCTCGGTGGGCTTCCCCTCCATCTCCACCGGCGCCTTCGGCTTCCCCATGGAGAGCGCGGCCCGGATCGCGGTCCGGACCGTTCTGGAACAGGCGCCGCGTCTCTCCTCGGTGGAGCTCGTGCGCTTCGTCCTCTTCAGCAAGCGGGACCAGTCCATTTTCGCCAAAACCTTAGAGGAGAGCGAGGGCTAGATACCGGCAGGTTCCGGATCACTGCTCCTTTGCTCCGGATCGGGGCGGGCTCAGGATGAACTCCCGCAGCACCGGAGCCGCCTTTTCCCTGGAGTTGCGGAGCCCCCATACGTGGCCGCCCCGTAGCTCCAGGAACCGCTTGGGCTCGGAGGCCCGGGCGTAGTTGCTTCGGCCCAGCTCATAGGGAACGGTCTCGTCCTGTGGGCTATGCATGACCAGAAGGGGACAGCCAAGCTCCCGGACACGGCTTTCCACGGGATACTTGTGGTTGATGATCCGTGAGGTGGGAAGGAAGGGAATCAGCCTCTGGGCCACATCCGGTATGGAGGTGAAGGTGGATTCCAGGATCAGGGCGCGGCAGCCCGGGTGCCTGGAGGCCAGGTAGGAGGCCGGCCCGCCCCCGAGGGACTTGCCCCAGATCACGATATCCCCCGGGGCGTATCCCAGGGAATCGTGCAGGTATTCCCATGCCGCCTCCGCGTCGCTGTAGGTTCCCTCTTCGCTCGGCGAGCCCGTGCTCTTGCCGAACCCGCGGTAGTCGAAGATGAGAACCGAGACCCCCATCTCGTGCACCAGCTCCAGGAACCGCAGATAGCTGGGATCGGAGACGGTGCTCGCATTGCCGTGACAGTAGAGGATCACGGGTTTGTTCTGATCTCCGGGAATGAGCCAGGCGAAGAGGCTCTCACCGTCCTCGGTGGGGATGCGGGTCTCGGTGAAGGGGAGCCCGTGCTTGGCCGGGGTGGCCTCCACCTCGTGCTGGGGAAAAAAGATCAGGACCTTCTGCCCCCAGTACCCCAGAAGGAAAACCAGGGCCACAAAGGAAACCAGCCCGATAGCAAGGGCCTTGGCCCCTGCCTTCTTGTAGAGCAGGAAGAATCCGCCCGCCAAGAGC
>CAYFSD010000083.1:4289-7344 GCA_964345705.1 uncultured Desulfohalobiaceae bacterium | reverse complement strand
CAGGAGCGCCCCCTCGCAGGCGGCCAGGCTGCGCGAGACCTCGTAGTTGAAGTCCACGTGTCCGGGGGTGTCGATGAGATTGAGAATGTAATCGGTGTCCCCCCATCTGTAGGGGATGCGCACGGTCTGGGACTTGATGGTGATGCCTCGTTCCCGCTCCAGCTCCATGCGGTCCAGGAACTGGTCCCGCTTGTCGCGGTCCTCGATGATCCCGGTCAGCTCCATGATGCGATCGGCCAGGGTGGACTTGCCGTGGTCGATATGGGCGATGATGCTGAAGTTGCGGATTCTCTCCTGCTCCGGTCGCATAGGAAAATTACATACCTCCCGGGCTCTGGCTGCAGTACCCGAACCGCAGATAGTCCTTGATCATCCGCCTGGCGGAGAAGTGCGGGGCCACCGTCTTGATGGATTCCTTCATGATGCGAACCCAGTCGTGGGGGACGCCCGCTTCCGAGGTGGCATAGTACGCGGGGACGATGTCCTGCTCGATAAGGCGGTAGAGCTCGCCGGCGTCCAGCTCGTTCCGGGTCTCCTGGTCCGTGACGTCCGCGGACCCGGAGTCGATGGTCCAGCCGTTGGTGGGGGTGGACCCCTCCAGCCACCAGCCGTCCGGCAGACTCAGGTTGGGGACCCCGTTGATCGCGGCCTTCATCCCACTGGTCCCGCTGGCCTCCATGGGAGGCCTTGGCGTGTTGAGCCAGACGTCCACCCCGTGCACCAGGTACTGGGCCAGCTGCTCGTTGTAGTTCTCCACGAAGGCGATGCGCCCGGAAAGCTCCGGATCCCGGGCGGCCCGGACCACGCGCTGCAGGAGCCGCTTGCCCTCGTCGTCCGCCGGATGGGCCTTGCCGGCGAAAATGATCTGGATGGGGCGCCAGCTGTCGTTGACCAGCCGCTTGAGCCGGTCCAGGTTGTGCAGCACCAAGTCCGCCCGCTTGTACGTGGCGAAGCGGCGCGCGAATCCGATGGTGAGCACCGAGGGGTCGAGCATGGTCCCCAGGGCGGGGAGGAGGTCGCTGCTGCGGCGTTGGGTCCAGTTTCGTCGGGCCAGCTGCCGGATGTAGTTCAACAGCTTCACCTTGAGCCAGAAGTGGGTTCGCCACAGCTCTGCGTCGGGGATCTCCTCCACGAACTCCCAGACCGCTGGGTTGTCGTGCTCCTTGATCCAGGCGTCGCCCAGGTAGCGGTTGAACAGAAGGCGCATCTTGGGCTCGAGCCAGCTGGGCAGATGCACACCGTTGGTCACATGGCCCACGGGGACCTCCTCCGCGCTGCGCTCCGGCCACAGGGACTGCCACATGTGCCGGGTCACCTCGCCGTGGCGCCGGCTCACCGCGTTGCACTTGCCGGAGAGCTTCAGCCCGAGGACGGTCATGTTGAATCCGGCCTGGGGATGCTCCGGGTGCCGGCCAAGCTCCAGGAAGGCCTCCCGGTCCAGGCCCAGGGCCTCGCGATAGGGGGCGAAGTACTTTTCCACCAGCTCCGCGGGGAAGACGTCGTGGCCCGCGGGGACGGGGGTGTGGGTGGTCAACAGGCTGGTTTGCCGGACTCGCTCCCGGGCCCGCTCGAAGCTCTCTCCCTGGAGCATCAGGTCCCGGATGGCCTCGAGGAGGGCAAAGGCCGGATGGCCCTCGTTGAGGTGGAGCATGGAGGGCGCGACCTCCATCTCCTTGAGCACGGCGTACCCTCCCAGCCCCAGGATGGTTTCCTGGAGCAGGCGCTGCTCCCGGTCGCTGGTGTAGAGCTGCTTGGCGATGTCCCGGATCCAGGGCGGATTGTCCTCGATCTCCGTGTCCATGAGGAACAGGGAGACCCGGCCCACGCTCACCTTCCATAGGGCGGCCCGAATAACGGGCCGGATATGGGGCACCTGCACCACGATCTGCTTGCCCTTCGCGTCCCGGACCTGATTGATGGACGCGGATTCGCGGTCCACCGTCTGGGTCAGGCTCTGTTGCCATCCGTCCCTGTCCACGCCCTGCTTCATGAATCCGGAGGGGTACATGAAGCCCACTCCCACCAGGGGGATCCCCATGTCGCTGCATTCCTTGAGGTGGTCCCCGGCCAGAAAGCCGAGCCCCCCGGCGTAGAAGGGAAGGGAGTGATGCAGGCCGTATTCCGCGCTGAAATAGGCCACCGGTCCCCCGAAGTAGTCCCCGGGATAGGCTTCCGCGTCGAAATGGGTCATGACCAGGTCATAGTGCCGCAGATAGTTGCGGTCCCGGGAGGCCCGGATCAGGGTCTCTTCCGGCAGGGACTTGAGCATGCGGTCCGGGTTGTGGCCGCTCTCCTTCCAGGCCTGGCGGTCCAGCATCTTGAAGAGCATGCGGGCCTCCGGGGTCCAGGACCACCAGAGGTTCTCCGCCAGCTCGCCGATTCGTTCGATGCGGGACGGTATGTTGGGAAAGGAATTGCTGGTGATGGTGTATGGGCGCACAGTGTGCCTCCAGAGGGAAATGATTGTCTGCTTTAGCAGGCCGTTGAAAAACTTCCAATTGCTGCGTTGCGTTAAAAAGTGCAACCTCTCACGTAGGAATAACTACGCTACGACCTTGAACTTTTGTTGTGCCTTGCACTTGAAATTTTTGAACGGCCTGCCCGAAATGGACTTTTTCAACAGACTGTTAGGCTCGTTTCCCCGGGAAACGAACGAAAGGGATTATATCCTTTTCCGAGGCAATGCGCGAGGAGGCTCGGAATCTCCACTCAGGCGTTATGGCTTGGCCTCGGGGTAACGGGATGGCGGCGCGGAGCACACGCGGCTCCGATCCCGTGACGGATGCCGGACGCATCCGGCATACAGGCGGGGACGAGCGATTCGCAGCCGGACGTCCTGCGACACGTTCGCGGATGAAGCGATCGTCTATTGTCCAGAACACCATGTCCGTACCTGCTATTTGTCCTCGCGTCAAGGTCGCCGCCCTTGGGGGCTGGTTTCGCGCAGGATTCGCGCCCACCTGTTGCGCTCGCTCCAGCTGAACCCCCCGGGATAGCAGGGCCAGATGGCCCGGTTCTGGTACAAGGGATCCTCCTCCAGGGGATAGGGGGAGAC
>CAYFSD010000083.1:0-4189 GCA_964345705.1 uncultured Desulfohalobiaceae bacterium | reverse complement strand
GCGTGCAGCCCGTTGGGCGTATGGAGCCGGATGGGGAGCCCGCTCTCCACAATGGCCCGCAGAAAGGGAAGAAGCCAGCTCTCCGGCCGGACCAGCAGGGCGTCGTCGTAGAAGGCGAAGTCGCGGACTCCCTTGGCGTATTCCCGGCGCACCTGATCCAGCAGCCCCTGCCAGGAGCCCTGCCGGTAACCGGAATAGAGCAGGTCGCTGGAGCAGTAGGGGCAGGAGAAGGGGCAGCCGCGGGAGCCGAGCAGCACGGAGAAGTCGGCTCCGGGATACAGCTCCGGCAGGAGATCACCGGCCCGCGGCTCGGGCGCGGGCGGCGCTGCGCAGCCCAGGAGCCTCCAGATCCGGGACCAGTTTTCGGCCTCCTCTAGCGGGCCGGCCAGGATGCTGTCCGCAGGCACGTTCTGTCTGGCGTGTTCCGGGCAGAGCGTGGCGTACACCCCGCCCAGGGCTACCGAGGTCCGGGGCCAGAGGCGCCGCGCAAGGCGAGCCGCGGCGATCGCCCCGGGATACCAGTAGGTCATGATGCTCGTGATGAGCACCAGGTCCGGGGGCGGGTCCAGGCGGGCCAGGGCTTCGGAGACCGTCTCATGGGGCAGGCCGTAGCGGCAGAAACGCCTGGGCACATGGGCCAGCCCGGCGGGCGGGGGGATCTCGGTGCGGGGATAGCGGGCGCAACCGTACCTCTGCGGCTCCGTCCAGGAGATGTCCCGCCAGGTCCGGTCCATGCAGTCAATAAGGGCCACGCTGCAGCCGCAACGGGAGAGGGCCTCCAGAGAGGCGACGAGGCCAAGGGGACGGGCCCAGAGGTTGTACGCGGCGAAGTCGTAGACCCAGGGGTTGATCCCCAGGACCCGGGGGGCGCGCTCCTCGGAGGAGCGCGCGGGATCAGGATGTGCGGTGCAGGTCCAGGTAATCTCGGGCCACTTGGGCCGGGTTGGAGTCCGGAGCAATCTCGAGCACCCTTTGAAAGGCCTGTGTGGCGTCGTCCTGCTCTCCCAGCCTGAGCTGAACCTTGCCGTAGCGGAGCCAGAGCCGCGCGTTGTCCGGGAAGGCCTCCACGCCCCGCTCCAGGTGTTCCCGGGCCTTTTGCGGGTCGCCCTGATTGGTGTAGAGCTCGGAGATGAGGAAATAGGCCGGGAGATAGCGCCAGTTTTCCCGCAGGGCCTTTTCCGCGTATTCGATCGCCTCCCGCGGCCGTTTCTGCCGGCTGTAGAGGCGGCTCAGATTGTATGCGGCGAATTCCGGGGTGAGATAGGTGGAGATGGACAGGGCCTTTTTCAGGGCCTGTTCCGCATCGTCCAGCCGGTCGGCGGTGATGTAGGCCATGCCCAGGTTGTTCCAGGCCATGCCCAGCTCCGGGGCCAGCTCCACGGCCCGGCGCAGCTCCTGGATGGCCTTTTCCGTGTGCCCGTCGAGCCGGTGGTAGGTCATGCCCAGGAGAAAATGATACTCTGGGACATCCTCGGCTTCCTCCCGGAGGGGAATCAGCTCCTTGAGGCTGCGTCTGGGCTGCCCGCTCTGCAGATGGGAGTTGGCCAGCTCGATCCGGGCCTTGGTCGACTTGGACACATCGGGCGAGGTCGCGGCGCAGCCCCAGGCCATCAGGGAAACGGCGAGGGCAAGGACCGGGAGGAGCGGTTTGCGGATGATCATTTTTCTCCCGTGGCTTGGGGGACCGGCCCCGGCGCCGGGGCAGCGGAGCGCCGGGGCGAGCGGATCAAATGACCTTGTTCAGGGGGTATTCGATAATGCCCTCCACCCCGCTGGAGCGGAGCCTGGGGATCAGGTCCCGGACAATGGACTCCTCGACCACGATCTCCACCGAGAGCCAGCCCTCCTGGTAGAGGTCGGCCACCGTGGGCGAGGTGAGGCTGGGCAGCATGGCCATGACCTTCTGCAGGTCCTCCCGGCGGACGTTCATTTTCAGGCCCACCAGGCGCTCGGCGCGGAGCGCTCCCTGCAGGAGAGTGCTCATCTGGTCGATCTTGGACCGCTTCCACTCGTCCCGCATGGCGGACTTGTTGGCGATGAGCTGGGTGGAGGTCTGCATGAGCTCGGCGATGATGCGCAATCCGTGGGCCCTGATGGTGGTCCCCGTCTCCGTGACCTCCACGATGGCATCGGCCAGGCCGGAGGCGACCTTGGCCTCGGTGGCGCCCCAGGAGAACTCCACTTCCACGGGGATACCCGCCTCCTGGAAGTACTTCCGGGTGTAGTTCTCCAGCTCGGTGGCGATCTTCTTGCCCTGCAGATCCTCGGGCCGCCGGACTGAGGAGTCGCTGGCCACGGCCAGGACCCAGCGCGCCGGACGGTTGCTCGTCTTGGAATACACCAGCTCGCAGACCTTGTCCACTTCCGCCTCGTTCTCCAGGATCCAGTCCTTGCCGGTCAGGCCCACGTCCAGTGTCCCGTCCTCGATGTACACGGGCATCTCCTGGGCCCGGCACATGGTGCACTCCACGTCCGGATCGTCGATGTCCGGGAAGTAGTTGCGGTGATGCAGCCGGATCTTCCATCCGGAGTTGGCGAAGAGCTTGATCGTGGAGTCCTCGAGGGACCCCTTGGGGATGCCGAGTCTCAAGGGCTTTCCGCGGGCCATTTAGGTGTACACCTCCTTGGGATCGAAGATTTGCTCGGAACAGATGGTGGTGCCTTCGGGCCCCAGCTCGCGATAGAAGCAGCTGCGATATCCTGTATGGCAGGCGGCGCCGCCGATTTGGCGCACCCGGAGCAGGATGGTGTCCGCGTCGCAGTCCAGGCGCACGGATTCCACCTGCTGCACGTTCCCCGAGGATTCGCCCTTCTGCCAGATCTTGTCCCGGCTGCGGCTGTAGAAATGGGCCCGTCCGGTGTCCAGGGTCCTTTGCCAGGCCTGGGGATCCATGTAGGCCAGCATGAGGACCTCTCCGGTCTGGTGATCCTGGACGATGGCCGGGACCAGGCCGCCTGTCTTGTCGAAATCGGGTGCGAGCATAGGGGGTCTCCGGTGTGAGCGAGTGAGCCCTGTTATGTTTGGTTGCGTGCTTTTTTCTCGGCAAAGGAAGAAGTTGAGCTGTTCCCCCGCGGAAAGGGGTTTTGCGCGCGGAAAACAATAAGAATAGACCGAGAAGGCGTGGCTTGTAAAGCCCCGGCAAGGGATCATTCACCGTCCGGTTTCCGCTTCCTTGTTCCTCAGCTGTCCGCAGGCGGCGTCGATGTCCAGCCCCTTGCTCTTGCGTAGGAACACGGCCTTGTCCTTTTCCCGCAAAAGCTCCTCGAAGCGCAGGACCCTCTCCGTGTCCGGGGCCTGATAGGGGATGGCCCCGTCCGGGTTAAAGGCGATGAGGTTGACCTTGCAGCGCAGGTCGGAAATAAGCCGGTTCAGCTCCCTGGCGTGGCTCAGGTCGTCGTTGACCCCCCCTATGAGGGCGTATTCCAGAGTGATGCGCTGCCGCGGCTTCAGGGGGATGTCCTTGAGGATGCGGACCAGCCTGTCCAGGGAGACCAGCGCGGCCGCCTTGGGCATGAGCCGGGCGCGGAGCTCCTGAGTGGGGGCGTGAAGGGAAACGGCGAGCGAGCCCAGCCGGCTTTCGGCGAAGCGGCGCAGGGGAACGGGCACGCCGACTGTGGACACGGTGGTGCGGCGATGGGAGAAGCCCAAGGCGTTGTCCTCCCGGATGATCCGCAGGGCCTTCTCCACCTGCCGCCAGTTGAGCAGGGGCTCGCCCATGCCCATGAATACGAGGTTGCGCAGGCGCAGGGGATCCTCCCGCCGATCCAGGTAATCCCGGGCGACCAGGATCTGCCCCAGGATCTCCCCGGAGGAGAGGTTGCGGATGAAGCCCATGCGCCCGGTGCTGCAGAAGGTGCAGGCCAGGGGGCAGCCCACCTGGGAGGAGAGGCACTGGGTGTAGTGGTCCCCTTCCGGGATGAGCACGGTCTCGATCAGATCGCCCCTGTTCACCTCCAGGAGGAACTTGACGGTTCCGTCCTCGCTGCGGCGGACGGTGTGGATCCGTGGGTGCCGGAGGTAAAAATGTTCCTGCAGCCGGGAGCGGAGCTCCTTGTTCAGATCGCTCATATGCCCGAAATCGGTGCACCCCTTCTGCCAGATCCAGGGCCAGATCTGTTTGGCGCGGAAGGGTTTGTCCCCTTGCTCCCGGACCCATTCCCGGAGCTGGTCGAAGGAGAAATCGAGCAG
>CAYFSD010000082.1:0-7354 GCA_964345705.1 uncultured Desulfohalobiaceae bacterium | reverse complement strand
CCACGGACGCGATCAACCGCATGTCCTCCCTGTCCATGCTGGGCAAGGAGGTGGTCATGGAGAACGATTCCTTCACCCTGGGCAGCGATCCGGCGGAGCTGGGATACGAGCTCGAGGACTCCGCGAACAAGGTCACCCTGCGGGTGAAGGACGAGGCGGGATCCGTGGTGGATGAAATCGAGTGCGACGGCCTCTCCGCGGGAAGACATTTCCTGTCCTGGGACGGCCAGAACGCGCCGGAAGGGAAGTATTCTTTTGAGGTCGAGGTGACCCGAGGGGACGAGACCACGGCGGGGACCTCCCTGCTTCGGTCCCAGGTGAACGGGGTGGACGATCTGGGGGGTGAGAACAAGCTGGTCACTCCCATGGGCGAGGTGAAGCTCCAGGACGTGATCCAGGTTCGGTCCTAACCGGATAGGGAATAAGAGGAACGCCGAGAACCATCCTCAGAGGAGGTTTGCAATGGGTATTCAGAGCGCAATGAACAGCGCGGTGAGCGGGCTTTCCGCCAACGGCAACGCCATGAGCGTTATCGGCAATAACATCTCCAACAGCAACACCACCGGATACAAGGCGAATCGGGCCCTGTTTTCGGACATCCTGGCCCAGGAGGTCTCCTCCGCGGGGGGCAACTCCCAGATCGGGCGCGGGGTGAACACCGCCACGGTGGACACCGACTTCAGCCAGGGCACCTTCAAGGGCACGAGCTCCAACACCGATCTGGCGGTGGACGGACCGGGCCTGTTCATCATGGGCGAGCCCGGAAACGACACGGTCAACTACACCCGGGACGGGGCCTTCGAGTTCAATCCGGAGGGGAACCTGGTCAACGCCACGGGCCAGCGGGTGCAGGGCTACCGCCTGAACGACAACGAGAATCCCGTGGGTGATCTCACGGATGTGCGGGTGAACACCAATTCCTCCATCCCGGCGCAGCAGACGGGGAACATCGATCTGTCCACCAATCTGGACGCGGATGCCACTGTATTAGGGGCGGCTGGAACATTTGACCACGCAAATCCTAACGTAGACTCCAATTTCACCACCTCCACCCAGATCTACGATTCCCTGGGCCAGTCCCATACCCTGACCACCTATTTCAAGAAGATCGACAATGCGAACAATGAGTGGGAATACCACACAGCCGTCTCCGCCCCAGAGGTAAGTTCTAGTCCAGGACCTATGGTGGATACGGACGGAGACGGCAATGACGATCTGGCGTACGTGGCGGAAGGAAGCTTTAGATTCAATGTCAATGGCGAGTTCGACTCATTTACTGGATCACTTGCTGCTGTCCCTGGCGGTTCCCAGGACGGGAGCGTTCCCAGCTTCACCACCAATGCGCTGGACTGGAACAACGGAGCAGATACTACTACCCAGCAAGTAGCCACCAACCTCGATCTCACCCAGTTCTCCGGCCAATCCGAGGTGGTCCGCCAGGAGCAGGACGGCAACGCCTCGGGCAACATGGTGGACGTGAGCGTGGACCCCGAGGGCAACGTGATCGCCAACTACTCCAACGGCGAGTCCGAGAAGGAATTCCGCCTGGGCTTGGCTCAATTTTCCAACCCGGGTGGCCTGAAAAGGGAAGGGGACAATCTCTACTCCGAGACGGACCAGTCCGGGGACCCGGCCATCGGCATGCCCGGCTCCTCCGTGGGGACCATCCGCTCCAACTCCCTGGAGCAGGCCAATGTGGACATCGCCAATCAGTTCACCAAGATGATCACCACGCAGAGGGCCTATCAGGCCAACTCCCGAACCATCTCCACAACCAAGGACATGCTGCAGGAAGTGATCAATTTGACACGGTAACGGCATGACGGCCTGGGTATGGGGGTCATTTTCATGACCATTGCGGCCGGTCCAGCCCCCTGGATCGGCCTTTTCATTTCCACTTTTTCGCGCGCGGTCACCGGGTGCGGGGAGATCTCAGCCCGGAAAGCGGGATTTGTGTTCAGTGGCATGTTCCTTGCTTAGAACGGAACGAAGACGGGGTAGGATGCACTATGGATATCGCGACAATTATAGGGCTAGCTGGGGCCTTCGCGCTGATTATGCTGGCCATCGCCACAGGGGGGGATTTCATCATCTTCCTGGACCCCCAGGCCATGATGGTGGTCATCGGGGGCACGTTCGGGGCCACCATGGTTCAGCATCCCATCAAGGATATCCTGAGCGCCCTGAATGTGGGCAAGAATGCCTTTATATACCAGGATACCCAGCCGAACCAGATCATCGAGCGGTTGATCCGTTTTGCCAATGTGGCGCGCAAGGAGGGGTTGCTCTCCCTGGAGAACAGCATTTCCGAGGTCAAGGACGACCCCTTTTTCGCCAAGGGGCTGCAAATGGCCGCGGATGGCCAGGACCCGGAGTCCATGCGGGAGATGCTGGACAAGGAGGTGGAGTATATCCGGGAGCGCCACGAGCGCGGAGCGGATATTTTCGCGGCCCTGGGAGGATACGCCCCGGCCATGGGCATGGTGGGGACCCTCATCGGTCTGGTTCAGATGCTGCGGAACCTGGACGATCCCTCCTCCATCGGGCCGGCCATGGCCATGGCCCTGCTGACCACGCTCTACGGAACGATCCTGGGCAATATCGTCTTTCTTCCCATGTCCGGCAAGCTCAGGAATCGCTCCGATTCGGAGATCCTGAAAAAGACGCTGATCATCGAGGGCATCCACTCCATCCTCGTGGGCGAGAATCCCCGCATCATGGAACAAAAGCTGCACGCGTTCCTGGCGCCCAAGGAGCGAGCGAGCAACTTCAGATAGGCCGCGCGGCGCCGGCGCTAGCTTGAGGCTCGGCAAAACCGGCTCTTCGATAGCATTGTGATCCCCGCGGAAACCAGAGGTTTCTATGGCCAGCAACAACAAGAAAGAGAAGAAGGGCAGGAAAAAAACAGGAGCCCCGTCCTGGATGGTGACCTACAGCGACATGGTCACCCTTCTTTTGACCTTTTTCGTGCTCCTGATCTCCATGTCCGAGATCGACGAGATCAAGTTCGACTTGGCCGCCGGATCCCTCAAGGGGGCCTTCGGGGTGTTCGAACAGGTCGGGGACGAGCAGATCCATTCCTCGCAGTTCTCCAGGATATCCCCGCAAAACAACAAGGCGGTGCAGAGGGTCTACAAGAGGATTCGGGACCATCTGGACCGCCTGGACCTGAACAAGGATATCGAGGTGGTCAAGGACAGGGGGGCGGTTATCCTGCGGATCAAGAATTCCGTCCTGTTTCCCTCCGGGGAGAGCGATCTGGATCCCAAATCCCATTCCGTCCTGAGGGAGGTGGCCGACCTGGTGCGCCCCTGGCCCCTGGATTTGCGGATCGAGGGGCATACGGACGACGTTCCCCTGACCAAGGAAGGGGTGAGCAACTGGGATCTGTCCGTTAACCGGGCCCTGTCCGTGCTCAAGTTTTACGCGGGGAAAGACCTGCTTTCCCTGGACCGTCTCTCCGCGGTGGGATACGGAGCCCAGCATCCCGTCGTGCCCAACGATTCACCCGAAAGCAGAGCCAAGAACAGGCGTGTCGATTTCGTGCTGGAAAGCTCCAGCGGTTATCAGGAGGAGCTGCCCTATCTGATCGACACCAGGTACCAATTGCCCTTTTAATACATGGAGCGAGACTATGGCCGAAAGGACCGAAATCGAGCGGGCCGGATTCACGCGCAACAAAAAAAGCATGTTCCTGATTGTGCCCATTGTGCTTTTGCTTGGGGCCGCCTTGGCCCTGACCGTGTACTTCGCCGTGGACCAGGGAGCCTGGGAAAGGCTGCTGGGGAGCACCCAGCGAGTGGGCCAGCAGCAAGCACAAGCAGGACAAACAGGCAGCAGCACCCTTGGGCCTGTGATCAAGCTGGATGATTTCGTGGTCAATGTGACGGACGGGGAGCGGACGCGCTACCTCAAGGCCGGGCTCTCGCTGGAGGCAATCAATTCCCGCACCAAAAGTGAAATCAAGAATCGCAAGCCCCAAATCCGTGATGCGATCCTCTTCCATGCCAGTAACAAGAGCTTTCGCGAGTTGAGGGATCTGCAGGGGAAAAAACAGCTTCAGGCCGAGATTCAACACAAGATCAATTCCATTTTGCAGAGCGGCAAGGTGAGACAGGTCTTCTTCACAGAGTTCGTGATCCAATAGAGAGGGCTGACTGTGGAAAAGTTCCTCACACAGGACGAAATCAATGAGCTGTTGGATGCCATCCGCAGCGGAGAGATCGACCTGGAGGCCGAGGGATCGGGCGAATCCTCCTCCGACAGGGGCGTGGAAAAGCTCGATCTGTTTCGGGGGCAGGGTACGGCGCGGGCCCGGATTAGCAACTTCGATATCATTCTGGATGCTTTTTCCCGGCACTGCGGCATTACCCAGGCCAATCGGCTCAAGCAGACGGTTTCCGTCAAGCGGGTGGCCATTGAGACGGAAGTCTTTGAATCCTTTATCCGCAATCTTCAGGAGCACGGGGTGATAGCCATCCTGCGCTTCGAGCCCCTGGAAAGCGGAGGGCTCCTGATTCTGGACTCCACTCTGGCCTTCGGCCTGATCGAGATCATGCTGGGGGCGACAACGGGGGACAATCTTCACATCCCGGACCGGGAGATGAGCATCATCGAGATGAACATCCTCAAGGATGTGATCAACGATATTTGCAAGGATTGGGAAAAGGCCTTCGAGCCCCTTGAGGACATGGATTGCTCCCTGGTTCAGGTGGAGACCAATCCGCGCATGGTCAATATCGTGACCCCCGACACCGAGGTCCTCGTATCCCGTTTTTCCGTCAATGCGGGCAACCTCTTCGGGCAGATGAGCATGGTCATGCCCTACTTCGCTCTGGAGCCGTACAAGGAACAGCTCAAGAATCGCATGCTCAATATCGCCTCTTTGGTTGGCAGCAGGACCTGGGCCGGCGAGCTCAAGAGCGAGCTGGTCCAGGTGGAGACGGAGCTGACCGCGCGGTTCGCGGATCTCTATCTTCCCCTGCGCCAGATCCTGAATCTGCAGGAAGGGGACATTTTGACCCTGGACCGTGAAGAGGACGAGCCCGTGGATCTTCTGGTTGGGGAAAAACCCAAGTTCTACGGTGTTGCGGGGAGCAGAAGGGGGAAAAAGGCAGTCCGGATTACAGGAGCCAGAAATATCCTGGGAGGAAATTATGACATCGACGGAGAACAACAATAATCAGGAAGTGGAGCCCCAGGCCCAGGAAAACGGCACGGAGCAGCGGCAGCTCAGGGAGCTCGGCTTTCTGCTGGACGTGCCCTTGCAGGTATCCGTGGAGCTGGGGCGGAGCAGCGTTTTGATCAAGGATCTCCTGCAAATGCGCGAGGGCTCGGTCGTGGAGCTGGACAAGCTGGCGGGGGAGCCCCTGGAGGTCTACGTCAACTCCCATCTGATCGCCCGCGGCGAGGCCGTGGTGGTGGACGACAAGGTGGGGCTGCGTTTGACGGACGTGGTGAGTCCCTCGGAGCGGTTGGAGAAGCTGAAATGAGGCACGCGCTCCTCGCGCTTCTGTTGCTTGGGCCGGCACCCGCGTTGGCCGCCCCCTACGAGGCTCCGGACCTGTTTCCGGCCTTTTTGAAGATGCTCGGCGCACTGGGTGTCATGCTGGGTCTTCTGCTCGGCCTGTACGGCCTGAACCGGAAATGGGGCTTTTTGACTCAGACCAGAAGAGGGGAGATCCAGATCCTGGAAACGCGCAATTTGGGGAGCAAGAGGTCCCTTTGTCTGGCGCGCGCCCGGGGAAGGGACCTCCTGCTCGGCCTGAGCCAGGAGCGGATCGATTTGCTTGCGGATCTGGGCGAGGCGCCCGCGGAAAGCACATTCGACGAGGAATTGAGCCGAGAGAGGAACAAATAGGAGTCATGAGTCGGCGCACGCTTGTCTGTATTATCCTTTTGGCCCTGGGGCTGGCGATTCCCTTTGTGGCCCAGGCCCAGGGCCCGCCCTCCGTGACCTTCAACATGGGCGAGGAGGGAAATGCCGATCAGGTCACCCTGGCCCTGAAGATTCTCTTCGCCCTGACCGTTTTGAGCGTTGCCCCGAGCATCCTGCTCATGACCACCTCCTTCGTTCGCGTGGTTATTGTCCTTTCCATCGTGCGGCAGGCCATGGGCGTGCGCAACATGCCTCCCAACCAGGTGGTGGTGGGCTTGGCCCTGTTTTTGACCATCTTCATCATGTCCCCGGTGCTGCAGACGGTGAACAATCAGGCCCTGCAGCCGTACCTGAACGAGGAGATCGGCGAGGAGAGGGCGCTCCAGGAAGCGGTGGCCCCCGTGCGCGAGTTCATGTTCTCCCAGGTCCGGGAGAAGGACCTCAAGCTCATGGTCCGGATCGCGGACCACGACAGGCCGGAGGACCTCGAGGACGTTTCCACCATGACCCTCATCCCGGCCTTTATGATTTCCGAGCTGAAAAAGGCCTTCCAGATCGGGTTCATGATCTTCGTGCCCTTCCTGATCATCGACATGGTCACCGCCTCGGTGCTCATGACCATGGGCATGCTCATGCTGCCACCCGTGATCATTTCCCTGCCCTTCAAGGTGCTGCTCTTCGTCCTCGTCGACGGATGGCATCTGGTGGTGGGGTCCCTGGTGCAGAGCTTCAACTGACGCAACTGTTCAGCACATTGATCCGACCCCGTGCCCGTGGAGGCTGAAGCCTTGAGGTGGTGAATAGTTACCAACTGACGGCATATGATGGAGAAGTGAGCCGCTAACTGCGAGCCTCGCACCATTTTCATGCCTTGATGTGTCCGAGGTGTCCCCGGCGGGAACGGCGGTTGGATGCATTTCGGATCAAAGGAGGACGGGTATGAGTCCGGAAATGGTTGTGGACATATCCAGAAACGCGGTGCAGACGGTGCTCTTGGTGGCCGCCCCCATGATGGGCTCGGCACTCGTGGTGGGCCTGATTATCAGCATCTTCCAGGCCGCCACCCAGATCAACGAGCAGACCATGACCTTCGCGCCCAAGATCGTGGCGGTCATGCTCGCCCTGATTGTCGCCGCGCCCTGGATCATTAACGTGGTGGTGAGCTTCACGGAGAATCTTTACCAGTCCATCGGGAGCTTCTGACCGCGCATGTTGTTGTGCCCCGCGGCCCGCGATGCGCGACCGGTTGTTCTCCTCTCTCCCATCCCGGAGCTGATTCGGATAAGCCTTCGCGGGGCACGCATTCCCCAATGCGTCTCCGGGCTCCTTTCCTCCCTTCGAAACCGACTCCCGTCATCCAAGTCTCATCTCTCGACATCCGCCGCGTCGGGCCCATCCTCCACCCTTCCTGGTTCGTAACGATTCACCACCCTACTGATCATTGTAAGCCGACACGGGGTGTTTTGAATCATTTCA
>CAYFSD010000081.1:0-7366 GCA_964345705.1 uncultured Desulfohalobiaceae bacterium | reverse complement strand
AGATCATCCTGGCGGCGGCCTGCCTGGGAGCCCTTTTCGCCGCAGCCATTCGCCAGCGCGGGGACTCGGAAGGGAAGGCCCCGGCCCTTTCCCTGTATCTGCTGGCCTTCGGGCTGGTTGTCGGGCTGGGCTATTTCGGGGGAGAAATGGTATTCGGCACCCACCAGGCAGAGGTGAAAGCGGGATCAGCCGCCACCGGGCAAGAGGAGGCAAAACAAGAAAAGCCCTCTTTTGCCCGAGTCAAGCCGATCCTGGAAAATCGGTGCACAAGCTGCCATTCCGGCAGCAATGCCCCGCATGATCTGCGGCTCACATCCTACAAGGAGCTCATGGCCGGCACGGACCACGGGCCGGTGGTGAACGAGGGAGAGCCTGGAAAAAGCGAGCTGTACGCCCGAATCACCGGGGAGTCCCAGCCCAGGATGCCCTACCGGCAGTCCCCGTTGAGCGAAGAGCAAATCCAGATAATCAGGCAGTGGATCGCCACCGGAGCGCCGGGACCGAGGTAGGCTCAATCATTGTCGATAAAGAGCCGTCACCAGGCAAAGCCTGTTACCTCCCCGGCAATCTCGGGGACCAGAGGCATCCTGCCCTGCCGTCTCGCGCTCCAGCGCTTGACAACTCGAGTCATCGCCGTATCCTTGTGGCCATGATTCCGGAACGCGTTCAACAATTCCTCGACAGGCACGGTCTACGAGCCATCACCTTTGCGCCGGGAAGCACTCCAACCTCCGAGATGGCGGCAGCTCAGCTCAATGTTGAAGTGGGGCAAATCGCCAAGTCCATCCTCATGGCGGGCAAGGACGGTTGTTTCCGTCTGGTGGTGCTGCCCGGTGACAAGAAGGTACACACAACCAAGCTCAAGAACATCACAGGCTGCAAGCACCGCATGGCGACGGCGGAGGAAACACTGGAAGCCACGGGGTTTCCCGTGGGCGCTGTCTGCCCCTTTGATCCCGACGGCCTGGAGGTCTACCTGGATCAGGGGCTGGGCCTATATGGGACCGTCTATCCCGCCGCGGGAACCGACGCCTCGGGAGTGCCTGTGACCCTGGAGCAGCTCGCTTCCATTACCGGCGGCACGGTGTGCGACCTGACCAAGGAGGAGGGCTGAAATCCGCTCTTCGTTCCCTGCGACGGGCCAGTCACTCGTACAGGGCGCAGCGCAGATCGAAGTGGCGATTCACGCTCATGGTGGGACAACTGGCGTTCAGGGCCACCTGCTCTACAGTGGAGCCCAGGTAGGCCCTCTCCGGATCCACTTCCTTCGAGTGGTGGGCCATGATGATCAGGTCCGCGCTCTTCTGCCTGGCGAATTTGAGAATCTCCATGGAGGGGGTTCCCTCCCAGGCCTCGTAAGTTAAATTCTGAAGACCTCTCAGCTTTTCCCGGTATTCTTCTGCCAGACGATTCTTGACCTGCTCAATCTCCGCCTCGTTCGCCACCTTCCTGGTCATGCCTTCCTCTATAACGTGGAAAATATGCAAATTGGCCGCATACTGCCTAGCCATTTGCGAGGCGTAGTAAATGGCGCATTCCGCCTGATAGGAAAAATCCGTGGCTACGACAATGTTTTTAAAGGCCAGGGAATCTTCCGCAACGGGTCGGGCAACGATCAACACCGGACACCGGGCTTTTCGGCTAACTCGTTCCAAGGTGGACCCCTCCAGGCCCCAGGTCGTGCTTCGTTTCTTTTCTGCGAACTCCTTGGTGTGCGAGCCCATGACAATCAGGTCGGAATTGGCTTTCCGGGCCGCTCGCAGGATCTCGCTGTGCGGCACACCGGGCACGACCACGAATCGGCAGTCGGGTAGATCCTTGATCCTCTCCTGGTAATAGTCCCTGATCTGCTTCTTGATCCGATCAACTTCCCCGCTGGGGAGCATGTTCTCGATCTCTCCCCAGCCCGGGTTGGGCAAACCGCAGACATGGGTGATCACCAGCTTGGCCTCGTGCCATCGGGAAAAGGCGATTGCCACCTCGGCCGCTGGCTCGGATTCTTCGGACTGCGTGGCTGCCAGGACGATATCCTTGAACATGTTCCCACCTCCTTGCTCTCAAGCATCTGTATGGGCTGGCGTCTGGGTTGACGATCCCGGTGCCCCACTTCGCCCGGGTCCTGGGGAAGGCAATCCGTGCGCAAAGGGTCCTGGCCTGAGGTTCTTGGCAAGCCCCAATTCCCGCACAGGCAAGTCCAGGGCCAAGCCCAGAAGCTGCGGCAGATAAAGCACCGGCACAGGGTGATCCCCCGGTCGGTTCCGCAGGGCCTGCTCCTGGAACCCTTCCAGGTTCATCTGGCACATGGGGCAGACGGTCACCAGGACATCCGCTCCCTGGGCGGTGTGCAGGATGGTCTCCACATCCCGCAGGGCCGCTTCTTTGTGGGTAGTCATCAGCGAGGCCCCGCAGCACGTATTGCCCGTGCGCCAGGAATGCACCCCGGCCTGCACTGCCTGCAGCGGCGCGAGCATGCTCTCCGGCTGTTCCGGATCATCAAAGCGAGCAAAGGGTCGAAGGATCTGGCAGCCGTAATACGGCGCGACTTGCAGATGGCTCAGGGGTCTTGCCATACCCCGGGCCAGCTCCTGCAGCACCCAGGGCTGGTTCAAGATCTGCAGAAGATGCACCACCTTTTCTGCACTGCCGCTATAGGCCAGGCCCTCCCTCTGCAGAATCTCGTTCACGATCTTTTTGCGCTCCTCGTCCCCTGCCACCTCCATTTCCACCCGCAAATGGTTCAGGTAACAGGCGCTGCAGGGAATGAGCACCCCCTGGGTATCCGGCATGGCTTCCGCCAGGGCCAGGTTCCTGGCCGGCAGGGCGTAGGTCAGCAGGCGGCTTATCGGCTCGGCCGCGCTGGCCCCGCAGCAACTCCAGTCCGGGATCTCCTCCAGCTCCACGCCCAGCCTGGCGCATAGAGCCCGGACAGAGGCGTCATACTCCCTTGCGGTCCCTGTCAGGGAGCATCCCGGGTAATAGGCATAGCGCATGACTCACCTTCCAATTCCCGGGCCCTGGCAAAGAGCTGTTCCAGTTTGTTCCCGCCCTTTCGCCAAGGCTTTTCCATTCTTATTTTTCCCTGCCACAGGAGCCTGCTGCCCAGGGGAACGAATTTCAGGGGCACTCGGGGATCCCTTCTGCGCAGGCAATAGCTGAGCATCATCCCCATCTCCTGCACACGGCCGTGTTTGCAAACGTTTTCCATGAACACCTGATAAAAGGCCGCCTCACGGCGCCCGGCCAGTGTCTGTCTGGGCGCTAAGCGCTTCAGGGTGTTCGCCGCTTCGGTCAGAGGCAGTCCCCGGGGACAGCGCAGGGTGCAGGCATAGCAGTTGGAGCAGAGCCAGAAGGTGCGGCTGTTCCAGATCTCGGAGAGCTCACCCATAAGGATCAGACGCCAGAGCCGGCGCGGCGGGTGATCCATAGACGCGCTGTGGGGACAGGAGGCGCTGCAGGTCCCGCATTGCATGCAGGCCCGGAACGTTTCCTGCAGGGTCTGCAGGGACTCTTCCCGTTGCTGTAAAAATTCGGCTGCCATGCCGCTATCTCCTTCGAAATGCCGGATGCTTGCTTTGCTGCCTACGGCAGCACTCCCAACGCGGCATCGATCTCGGCCAGGACCCGATCATCCGGGAAGCCGCGCAGCACTGCCGCGCTGTTGGGACAGACAGCTGTACAGGCCCCGCAACCCTGGCAGAGAATCTCGTCCACCCGGATCATTTCCCGTTCCCAGTCCACGCTTCTGGCCCCATAGGGGCATGCCTCGATGCAGGTCTGGCACAGTGAGCAGAGGCTGTGCCGGATCTCGGCGGTGATGGTGCCCCCGGTGAGGCGCTCATGGCTGAGCAGACGGAGGGCCCTTTGCGCCGCTGCCTTGGCCGAGGCAACGGTTTCCCGCATGTCACCGGGCGCCCTGGCCGTGCCGCAGAGGAATACGCCCTGGCGCAGACATTCCACCGGCCGCCATTTTGACTCCGCCTCCTGGAGGAATCCATCCCCGTCTGCCTGGACCCGGAAAATCATCCTCAGCTCCTCGGTGTCGCGGGGAACCATCCCTGAGGCCAGCACTAGGGTGTCCGCGGGAATCTCCACAAAGCGCTGCAGGACATGGTCCCAAACCCGAACCAGGCACCCGTGCTCCAGATGCTCCACCTCCGGCGGATACTCCGGGCTGTAGCGGATGAACACCACCCCCGAGCGCCTGGCCTCGGTGAAGTGCCGCTCCCGAAAGCCGTAGGTCATCATGTCCCTGTACAGGATGTACACCGGCAGGCGGGGATTCCTTTTCTTCAGAATCAGGGCGTGCTTGATGCTCGTGGCGCAACAGACCCGACTGCAGTAATTGCGTGGCTCCTGGCGACACGCCGCGCACTGGATCATGATCACTCCGGACAGGGCCTTGGCGTCCAGGGCGCCCGAGGCCAGCCAGTCCTCGAGCTGGAGCTGGCTGAAGACCGATCCCCCTGGGCCGCGGCCATAGCCCCGGGGCTGGGCCTCTACCGCTCCGGTGGCCAGGATGGTCGCCCCGTGCTCCACATTCAGGGTCTGCCCCTCTCCGGTTTGCACAGCACTCAGGAACCCGCCTGCCCGACCGGTGGACAGGGCAACCCGGCACTCGGTGAGAACGTGGATATGGGGATGCTTGCGCACCTGCTGCTCCAGGTCCTGGATGAGCTGCAACGGATCCGCTCCTTCCAGGGTGAAGCGGAGCCCGGCTGCGGTCCCCCCGAGCTCGCTCCCCTCCTCCACCAGGCAGACCTCCAGCCCGTGGTCGGCAATGGCCAGGGCCGCGGTCATCCCCGCCAACCCCCCACCCACGACCAGGGCCTTGGGCACTACGGGCACCGCCGGAAGCAGCGGTGCGGGAGAGGCGTGCTGAACCTTGACCACTGCGGCCCCCAGGGAGGTGATGATCTCCTGCAGGCGTTGCTCCTGGGACAGTGGCATGTCCGGAAAAGTGGGGCTATAGATGTCCACCACGTCCATGAAGGCCGGGTTAAGGGCCACGGCTTGGCCCAGCTGCCGGAGCCTGGGCACATGGGCATAGGGCAGGCAGGCCCCGATGACAATCCGATTGGGCCTCTCCCGGCTCACCTTTTCCTCAATATGCTGCCAGCCTGCCTCGGTGCAGGCCTGAGGGACGCGGGCTACGCTCTGCACAGTAGCCATGTGCTGGAGCTTGTCCGTCAGCTTCTGCATGTCCACGCTTTGTTCCAGCGTGGGGCACGCCTCGCAGAGCACCACCAGGGTGCTCGGGGCCTCCTGCTCCACCCTGCGGTACACGGGCTCGGGTGCCTCTTCCCCGGGACTGGGCCCGGCGTACAGGGAGATGAGGCGGGAGGCCTCCAGCGCGGCCGCGCTGGCCTGGATCACCGTGTCCGCGATATCCTTGGGCTCGGCAAAGGCGCCCGAAGCGAAGACCCCGAAGCTGCTGGTCCGTGTGGGTGCCAGGGGCTCGGTACGGCAGAAGCCGAAGTCGTTCCCCTCCAAATCCAGGGACCGCATCAGGGCGGGCATGTCCCGGGGAGGCCGCGCCCCGGTGGAGAGGACTACCATGTCGTACCGCTCCTGGTGCGCCTCTCCTGTCTGATCCACGTACCTCAGCAGGGCTCCTCCCTCGCCGTCGGGCAGAACGGAATGGGGCCGGGCCCGCACGAAGCGCACCCCGTGCTCCTGTTCCGCCCGGTCGCGGTAGCGCTGGTACCCCTTGCCGAAACTGCGCACATCCGAGGCGAAGATGCTCGCGTCAATCTCCCGGCCGCAGCGCTCCTTGGCCAGCAGGGCCTCCTTGACAGCGTACATGCAGCACACGGAGGAGCAGTAGTCTGCCCCCTTCTGCAGATCCCGGGAGCCCACGCACTGCAGCCAGGCAACGGAGCGCGCGGGATGTCCGTCTGCCCGCTGCAAACCTCCCCCGCCCGGCCCTGTGGAGCTTATAAGGCGCTCGAACTCCAGGGCAGTGTATACCTGGGGTAGATCCGGGTAGCCCAGGATGTCCCGGACCGGCGCGGGATCGTAACACTCGAATCCACAGGCGAGGATGATCGCGCCCACCTCCAGGCGGCTGGTCTCTTCGGAGACGATGCGCATGTAGAGTTTATCCAGCCAGGCGGTGAAGTCCACGGCCAGGGACCAAAAAAGGGTTTCCCTGGCGCCCTGGGCCATGAGCTCCGTGGCCCTGTCCTGTTGATCTGCCTCGCAGACCAGGACCACCTGGAGGTCGCTCTTGCATTCCAGGCCCCGTTGCAGGATGCGCTGGGCTCCCGGATCCCCTATATCCAGATCCAGAAGGACCAGATCCAGCTGTTCGCTTTGCTCGATCAGCCGCAGGGCGTCCTCGCCCGTCCCGGCCCAGTGCAGGGGAAAATTCTCCCCGGCCAGGCTGTCCCCCATGAAAGAGCGCACCTCGGGATCCGGATGGGCGATAAGGATATGGAAGTCCTTTCGCTCCTCGAACCTGAAATCTACCGCTTGCGTGGGACAGACTTCGGCGCAGCGCCAGCAGCGCTGGCAGCTTTCCAGGTCCACCACATACTGGTTGGGGATGTTGTGGGGCACGGGCAGATAGATGGCCGCCCGCTCTCCGAGGCCGGCGTTGAACTCCCAGGGCACCCGTACCGGGCAGACTGAGCTGCACATACCGCAGCTAATGCATTTATGGCTGTCCACAAGGGAGGACTGCTGCCTGACCAGGGCCTGGAACCTCCCCGGCTCACCGTCCAGGCCGATCAGGGAGCTGGAGAGCATGATGTCCAAGTTGCGGTGAAAAAGGCCCTTACGCAGACAGAACTGGGAGGAGTCGTCTCGCTCGGTCAGGGGAAGCATCTTGCACATGCCGCACTGGTCTCCGGGGTACTGGTAGTCCAGCTGGGCCAGGATACCCCCGATATGCGGCCTCTTGTCCAGCAGGAGCACCTTGTGGCCGGACTCCGCCAGATCCAGCGCGGAGCGGATCCCGCCGATTCCGGCTCCGACCACCAGGGCTGCGTATTCCTTTCCGGGCATGATGCATCTCCTTGAGCTCGTCTCCCTGGCGAAACATTGCTCCTAGGGAGTTGAAATACAGAGAAGACCCTACCTCCGGGCCAGGTTGTCCACCACGTCCTCGAGCTCCTGCTTGGCGAAGCCCGTGAGGGGGACGGGCTGGTCCGGATCGCTTCCCGGCTCGTAGTCGAATGCCCGCTGGGTGCGCTCCGCTACGCTGCGGAAGAGCTCCATCAGCGGAATATTATTGGGACAGGCGTTGGAGCACTGGCCACAGCCCACGCAGGACAGGGAAATGTGGGCCATGCGGGTCAGATGGAAGAACACCGTGTCCGTGGGCATCTTCAGGCTGCCCTGGCGGCTGGCCCAGCCCAAATACTGG
>CAYFSD010000080.1:4244-7427 GCA_964345705.1 uncultured Desulfohalobiaceae bacterium | reverse complement strand
CTGCACCGGGGAGATCCTCTGTCCCGTCTTTCTCCAGGGCGAGCTGGGCGCGGGCAAGACCGCGCTCATCCAGTCCATGGTGCGCTCGTTGCCGCGCTCGGAACAGGCCGAGGTGAGCAGCCCCAGCTTCACCATCGTCAATGTCTATCCCACCACCCCGCCGGTGGCCCACTTCGATCTCTACCGGCTGGAGGACGCGGCCCTGGAGGAGAGCCTCTTTGAACACCTGGACTCCGGGGATCACCTGGTCCTGGTGGAGTGGAGCGAGCATCTGCCCCGCGGGTACTGGCCCGAGGATCACCTCCTGGTCCGGATCGCCTTCGAGGGACAGGGGCGCCGCATCGAGGTGACCGGCCGGGGGCGCTGCGACGGATTGCGGAAACTGTAGTCGGACCCTATCCAGACAGACGAGGACGCGAATATGGCTATTGTGGTGCAGAAGTTCGGCGGCAGCTCCGTTGCGAACTACGAGTGCATGAAACGGGTTCGGGAACAGGTGACCCAGAGGCTGGGGGAGGGATACAAGGTCGTGGTGGTGCTCTCCGCCATGTCCGGAGAGACGGACCGTCTCCTCAACCTGGCCAGGGAGTTCTCCGAGGATCCGGACCCCGCGGAGACCGACGTGCTGCTCGCCACCGGGGAGCAGACCTCCGTCTCCCTGTTCACCATGATGCTTCTGGACAGCGGGATCCGGGCCCGCTCCCTTCTGGGATTCCAGGTCCCCATCCACACGGACCGCTCCTACGGCGGGGCGCGCATCCTGGACATCGACACGGCCAACATCCGGGACAACCTCCGCACCAACGACGTCCTGGTGGTGGCCGGATTCCAGGGCTGCGACTTCCAGCACAGCCTGACCACCCTGGGCCGCGGCGGATCGGACACCAGCGCCGTGGCCCTGGCCGCCGCCCTGGACGCGGACTTCTGCGAGATCTCCACGGACGTGGACGGGGTCTATACCACGGATCCCGGCATCTGCCCCCAGGCCAGGAAGCTGGAGCGCATCACCTACGACGAGATGCTGGAGATGGCCAGCATGGGGGCCAAGGTCCTTCAGATACGCTCGGTGGAATTCGCCAAGAAATACGGAGTCACCCTCCACGTGCGCTCCACCTTCAGCGACGAGCCAGGAACCCTTTTAGTCCAGGAGGACGAGTCGATGGAATCTGTTATGGTCTCCGGCATCGCCTACGATAAGGATCAGGCCCGGATCACGCTGGAGGACGTCCGGGACGAGCCCGGCATCGCCGCGCGGGTCTTCGAGCCGCTGGCCTCCTCCGGGATCGTGGTGGACATGATCGTTCAGAATCCCAGCCGGGATGGACGCACGGATCTTACCTTCACCGTGAACCGGAGCAACCTGGACCAGGCCCTGAAGATCATCGATGGAGTCGGCCGGGACATCGGGGCCAGCGAGGTCCTGCACGATCCCTCCGTGGCCAAGATCTCCGTCATCGGCGTGGGGATGCGCAGCCACTCCGGGGTGGCGGCCATCGCCTTCAAGGCCCTGCAGGCCGAGGGAATCAACATCCTCATCATCAGCACCTCGGAGATCAAGATCTCCTGCCTGATCGAGGAAAAGTACACCGAGCTCGCGGTCCGGGTCCTGCACGAGGCCTTCGGGCTGGACCGTTCGCAAGTCGAGCAATCGGAGGAAGGCTAGCCCATGCCGGAAAAGATCGTCATCTACGACACCACCCTTCGCGACGGAACCCAGGGCGAGGACGTGCACTTCTCCTGCGAGGACAAGATCCGCGTGGCCAAGAAGCTGGACCAGCTGGGGGTGGACTACCTCGAGGCCGGCTGGCCGGCCTCCAACCCCACGGACGAGCAGTTCTTCCGGGAAATCCGGCACTACCAGATGGACCACGCCCGGATCACGGCCTTCGGGAGCACGCACAACCCCCGCACCACGCCGGACAAGGACAATGGCCTCGCCACCCTGCGCCAGTGCGGCGCGAGCGCCCTGACCCTCTTCGGCAAGACCTGGGAGATCCACGTCCATCAGGCCCTGAAAACGGACCTGGAGCACAACCTGCGCCTCATCGGCGACTCCCTGGCCCATCTCAAGGGCCATGCGGAGACCCTCTTCTTCGACGCGGAGCACTTCTTCGACGGGTTCAAGGCGAACAAGGACTATGCCCTGGCCTGCCTCAAAGCGGCCCGGGACGCCGGGGCGGACACCCTCATCCTCTGCGACACCAACGGCGGGACACTCACCTCGGAGCTGCGGGACATCGTGGGCTCTGTCGCGCGCGAGCTTCCCGGGACCCCCTTGGGGATCCACGCCCACAACGACTCGGAGCTGGCGGTGGCCAATTCCCTGGCCGCGGTGGAAGCCGGAACGCGGCACGTCCAGGGCACGATCAACGGCTTCGGGGAGCGCTGCGGCAACGCCAATCTCTGCTCCATCATCCCCAATCTGGAGCTCAAGATGGGGTACAGCTGCCTCCCCCAGGGCAAGCTGGAGCAGCTCACGAACGCCTCCCATTACGTCTCCGAGGTGGCCAACCTGCGGCCCTTCGCCAGACAGCCCTTCGTGGGCAGCGCGGCCTTCGCCCACAAGGGCGGAGTCCATGTCAGCGCCGTGCTCAAGGACGCCCGGACCTACGAGCACATCGAGCCGGAACATGTGGGCAACCAGCAGCGCGTTCTCCTCTCCGACCTCTCGGGCAAGAGCAACATCCTGTTCAAGGCCAGGCAGTACGGGATCCACCTGGAAAAGGACGATCCCTTCGTCCTGGACATCCTGAACCAGATCAAGGAGCTGGAGAGCAAGGGATACGACTTCTCCGTGGCCGAGGCCTCCTTCGAGCTGCTCCTGCACCGCGCCATGGGCCGCACCCGACGCAACTACACCCTGCTCGGCTTCCGGGCCATGGACGCCAAGAACAAGGAGAACGAGGAGCCCTTCTCCGAGGCCACGGTCATGATCCAGGTGGGCGGGGATACGGAACACACGGCCGCCACGGGCAAGGGCCCGGTGAACGCTCTGGACAACGCCCTGCGCAAGGGCCTGGAAAAGTTCTACAGCAACATCAAGGACATGGATCTATTGGACTTCAAGGTGCGTGTCCTGTCCCCCAGCCGCGAGTCCCCGGAGGGCACGGCCTCCAGGGTCCGGGTGTTCATCGAGTCCGGGGACCAGCACAAGCGCTGGATCACGGTGGGCGTGTCCTACAA
>CAYFSD010000080.1:0-4144 GCA_964345705.1 uncultured Desulfohalobiaceae bacterium | reverse complement strand
AATCTCAACAGGGAGACGCCCCGTGGCTCAGCCCAATCTTCGTTTCACACCCCAGCGCAAGGCCATTCTCGAGGAGCTGAACCAGCTCGGCACCCACCCTACAGCGGACGATCTGTATGAGGGGGTGCGCCGGAGAATGCCCAAGGTCAGCCTGGGGACCATCTACCGCAACCTGGACATCCTGTACAACCAGGGCTTCATCCAGAAGCTCCACGTGGCGGAGAGCCAGATGCGCTTCGACGGCAATCCCGATCCCCACTTCCACGTCCACTGCACCCAGTGCGGCAGGATCGCGGACATCTTCAACTGCCCGGATATCTCCCACATCCTGAACGAGCTGGACACCGACTTCACCATTCAGGGCTACAGCCTCATATTCCACGGGCTCTGTCCGGATTGCTCCGAGTAACCCCGCGCTCCGACATCCTTGCAATCTCCGAACACCCGGGTACAATACCCTGATGCACCCTGGCCGCCTCAGCGGGCCAGGCTCGCCTGCGTCCGGGCCTCATTCCGGAAATGAGTGTCGGGCTTCTTCGCGCCTTGGCGGTTTTCAGTCAAGGGTCAAGCACGCACCCCCCCCGAAGAACCTCATGTTCATAGACAAAACTCCAACCTCAAAAGGAGCACGCGCAATGGCTTCGCTCAAGGGCAGCAGAACGGAACAGAATCTCCTCACGGCCTTCGCCGGTGAATCCCAGGCCAGGAACCGCTATACCTACTTCGCCAAGCAGGCCAAGAAGGACGGGTACGAGCAGATCGCCGCCATCTTCGAGGAGACGGCGGAACAGGAGAAGGAGCACGCCAAGCGGCTGTTCAAGTTCCTCGAGGGCGGCACCGCGGAAGTGACCGCCTCCTTTCCCGCGGGGATCATCGACTCCACCCTGGCCAACCTCAAGGAGGCCGCTGGAGGAGAGAACTACGAACACAGCCAGATGTATCCCGAATTCGCTCAGATCGCCCGCGAGGAAGGATACCCCCGGATCGCCGACGTCTTCGCCAGCATCGCCGTGGCCGAGCGCTTCCACGAAAAGCGCTACCTCGACCTGGCCCAGAACATCGAGGAGAACCGGGTCTTCCGGCGCTCCGAGGAAACCTCTTGGCGCTGCCGGAACTGCGGCTACATCCACTCCGGGGCCGAGGCCCCTGAGGAGTGCCCGGCCTGCGCCCACCCCAGAGCCCACTTCGAGCTCCTGGGCGAGAACTGGTAAGTCCCTCGCCCTCCCGGGCACACGCCCGGGAGCCGCGCCCAAGAACAGGCAAACCAAGGAGGCAACCATGGGTCCCCAAGAGATCAAGCCCGGAATCCACTGGGTCGGGGTGGTGGACTGGAATCTGCGCAACTTCCACGGCTACTCCCAGACCTATCAGGGCACCACGTACAACGCTTACCTGGTCGTGGACGGGGACACGATCACCCTCTTCGACACCGTGGCCTGGAAGTACAGGGAGGAGCTCATGTGTCAGATCGCCCGGGTCGTGGATCCGGAGCGTATCGACCAGATCGTGGTCCATCACGTGGAGCCGGACCACGCCGGGAGCCTGCCCTACGTAGTGGAGCGAGTGCGGCCGAAGAGGATCTATGCCTCCAAGATGGGGGACAAGTTCCTCCGCGGCCGGTTCGCCTGCAAGGACTGGCCCCTGGAGGTAGTGGAGAACGGACAGACCATCAGCCTGGGCCAGCGGAGCGCGCAGTTCGCGGAGACCAGGATGCTGCACTGGCCGGACAGCATGGTGTCCTACATCCCCGAGGAGAAGCTCCTCATCTCCCAGGACGCCTTCGGACAGAACATCGCCAGCAGCGAGCGCTTCGACCACTGGATCTCCTGGCCCGAGCTGAAGAAGGAGATGGCCCACTATTTCGCCAACATCATCCTGCCCTATTCGGCCAAGGTGCCCAAGGCCCTGGAGGCGATCCAGGGGCTGGGGTGGGACATCCAGATGATCGCCCCGGACCACGGGCTGATCCTGGATAAGCACGCAGCGGACGCCGTCTCCGCGTACCTGGAGTTCGCCGCCCAGAAGCCGGAGAAGAAGGCCGTGGTCTTCTACGACACCATGTGGCACAGCACGGAGAAGATGGCCGAGGCCTTGGCCTCCGGCCTGAACGACGAGGGCGTGAGCGTCAAGCTCTACTCCCTCAAGAGCTGGCACCACTCCGACGTCATGGCCGAGGTGTGGAACGCCGCGGCGGTCCTCGCGGGATCCCCGACCCACAACAACAACATCATGCCCCTTGTCGCGGACATGCTGACCTATATGCAGGGGCTGCGGCCCAAGAACAAGCTGGGGCTGGCCTTTGGCTCCTATGGCTGGAGCGGGGAAAGCCCCCGGATCATCAGCCGCTGGCTGGAGCAGTCCGATATGAAGCAGCCCCTGGATCCCATCAGCGTGCAGCATGTACCCGGACACGAGACCTACCGCGAGCTCGTGGACAAGGCCGGGACCCTGGCCCGTCACATCGAGGACCGGGTGCGGCGGGCGCACGCGGAATAGCCCGGTGCAATCCGCCCGGCCCCATCCGGCCGGGGAGAACACACCGCCCGGCTGCCGGCAAGGGAGCCGGGCGGTATTTCGTGCGGACCGAAAAGGCTTTGCAAAGAAGACCGGGAGGTCGCGTCGCAGTGCGCCTAGAAGCGAGCTACATGGCCGTGCAGGAGATTTCCGGGAAGGTGCGCGCCGCTCCGGAGGAGAACGGTCCGGAAGCCCTCCAGCAGCTGGAGGCGATCCTGCGGGACACAAGCCACGGCAGACAGCGCTGCGGCCACATCCTCTATCGTGGCTGCGCCGAAACCCTGGCCTCCCTGGTGCAGAACGCCTCCGATGCGGACCTGCGCCTCAAGGCCCACGGCGTGCTGCAGCGCTTCTGCCTGCAGACCCTGGGAGACCGGTGCATGGCCGCGGCCAGGGCCCTGGGGACCCTGGATCCGGGGATCCCCAGACCCGACTCCCCCGCTCCCGAGGCTGCCCCGGCTCGGGAAGCCGATATCCGGGAGATCTCTAGCGCGGCCGGAATCGCCCCGCATCGCTGCATGAGGGCGGGCCGGAGCCTCGTCCTGGGAAGCGGCGGGGGCAGCGGCCTGCTGGTGCTCAAATTCGCCTCCGGACCGGACGGAGAGGAGCGGCTGGCCCGGGAGGCGGCCTGGCTGCAGCACCTGCGGGACCGTCCCATTCCCTGCTCCCGGCGCAACCACGTGCCCCGTCCCGTCCGCATCCGGGGAAGCTGCCTCTTCCGGATCGGGACCTCCTCCCTGGCCCTCCTCGGGATGAGCCCTCCCACCGAGGGACCGGTCCTGGCCTTCACCGCCGCGCCGGACTACTTCGCCTATCCCCAGGAGCATCCCCAGACCGGCCCGCGCCCCGTGCGCGAGGCGCGCCGCATCCTCGCCCGCGACAGCTTCCTCCTGGGCCGCCATACCGCGCGGGGCATCCTGCACACCGCGCCCGTGCCCCTGTTCCACAACCGGATGCAGGCCGGGCGGCGGGACGATGCGGGACGCTATCTCTGGGACCGCAAGGGACGGCTAGACCGCTGGCTCCACTCCTGCCGCTATCCCAATTTCGGCGGCTCCGGCCTGCGCGACTTCGAGCACCTGGCCCCCTACGGCGGCGCGTCCCTGGAGCTCTTCCGCGCCGCGGGCATGCAGATCCTCAGCCTCCTCCTGGTGGCGGGAAGCGCCTTCCGCCTGCGCGAGCCGGACCTCATCGGCGCGGACGCCGGGGGACGCGCCGCGGACGCGCGCCATCTCTTCCCTCCGCGGGAGCTGAGCCGCATGGTGCGGGCCATCCTTTCCAACTATTTCCTAGGCTTTGTGGGCCGCGCCTACACCGGTCCGGAGCCCGAAGGGCTGAACAGCCTGGTGGAGCGCATGATCGAGGAGATGGGGGTGGATCGGTACATGAACGAGATCCTGCGCCGCCAGGATCAGGCGGGAATAAGCCGGAAAGAGCTCGAGGACCTGCTCCGGCGAGACGGGACGGATGCGGACCGGGCCGCTCCCCCGGACCCGGGCGAGCGCGACCTCCTCCTGGTTACCGGCCCGCACCTGGGCGACTTCAACAGCCGGATCTCCCTGCCCGAGCTCATCGACTTCACCGCGGCCTGCGCCGGGACCTGCATCGCGGCCCGGTGGCTGGATGGGAT
>CAYFSD010000079.1:0-7470 GCA_964345705.1 uncultured Desulfohalobiaceae bacterium | reverse complement strand
GAATACGGCACCGCGAGCCTCCAGCTGGACCAGCACCTCTACCAGGGGGGCAAGGTCTGGTCCCAGAGGAAGGCGGCCAGGAAATCCCTGGCCGGCTCCAGGGCGGAGCAGGATCGCACGGCACAGCAGATCCTCTTCCGGGTGGCCTCCAGCTACTACGAGGTGCTTCTGGGCAGGCGCTCCATCCAGATTGCCGAAAGCGCCCTGGAGCGGGCCGAGACCCAGCTGGAGCGGGCCCGGGGGCGCTACGAGGTGGGTGTGGCCACCAAAACCGACGTGCTCCGGGCCGAGGTCCAGGTCTCCCAGAGCGAGGAGCAGCTGGAGCGGGCCAGGAACCAGCACGCCGTGGCCCGGGAGGACCTGGCCCTGGAGATGGGCGTGGAGGAGATCTCCGGCAGGCTCAAGCATCCGGAGACGCGGCGCATGTCCGAGGATGTCGGCATCCCGGAGCTCTATCAGCGGGCGCTGAATAACCGCAGGGACCTGGAGGCGCTGGACGAGCGGGTTCTGGCCGCGCGGGCCAGGAAGAGCGCGGAAAAGGCGGACTACTTCCCCGAGCTCAGCGCGAGGGGGAGCTACACTCGAACGGACGAGCCGGATATTTTCCAGGACAACCACTCGGACTGGCGGGCCTCCCTGCGCCTCTCCTATCCCCTGTTCACCGGAGGCAGGGAGAAGGCGCAAGCGGAAAAGGCCAGCTCGCAGCTCACCCAGGTCCGGGCCCAGCGCAGCCGGCTGGAGAGCGAGATCCGGCAGCAGGTGCGCAGCGTGTACCTGGATCTGCAAACCCAGCAAAGCGTCATTCGCCAGCTGGAGAAACAGGTGGAGTCAGCCAGACGGAACTACAAGCAGGTCACCGCCCAGTTCGAGGAGGGGGCCGCCTCCTCCGTGGACCAGGTGGACGCCTTCACCGCGCTGAACGAGGCCAAGAACCGCCTGGCCCAGGCCCGCTACACCTATCAATTGGACATGGTCCGCCTGGATCTGGTGACCGGTATTTTTCAGGAACAACTCGTGGCAGGCAAGGAGAGCCCTCAATGATATCCAGCACAGGGACATCGCTTCGCGTGAGCCGTTTGGCGGGACTTGCCCTTCTTCTCTCCCTCGCCCTCCTGTTCGCCGCATCCCCTGCCCGGGCACAGCAGGACTGCATCCCCGTGGAGACGGAGAAAGCCGAGCAGGAGGACCTTCCGGTCATCCTGAACGGGATCGGAACGCTCGAGGCCGAGGAAAGGGTGACGATCAGCCCCGAAATGAGCGGCCTGATCCGGGAGATCCATTTCCGGGACGGGCAGGAAGTGGACCAGGGCGAGCTCCTGGTCAGCCTGGACTCGGCCAAGCTGGAAAAGCGCCTGCAGGCGCAGCAGGCCGCGCTCCGGGAGGCCCGGGCCCGGAGGAAGAACGCGCGCCGGACCTACGAGCGGCAGCAGAGCCTCTTCGACCGGGGCCTGGGCTCCGAGGAGGCCCGGGACGAGGCCCTCACCTCCTATACCGCGGCCCGGGCCCAGGTGGACCGCCTGGAATCCGAGATCGAGGAGTTGCGGGAAAGCCTCGACGACACCCGCATCCGGGCCCCCTTCGCCGGCATTCTCGGCGAGTTCCATGTGGATCCCGGGGAGTTCGTCCAGCCCGGAACGCCCCTGGTCTCCCTGACCCAGAACGAGAGGCTGGAGGTGTCCTTCACCATCCCCGAACGCCACCTCGCCAGCCTGAGCCGGGGACAGAAGGTGAGCCTCACGGTGCCCGGATATCCGGATCGCAGCTTCCCCGGAGAGGTGCGATTCCTCAACCCCGTGATCGCGGAGAGCACCCGCAGCATCCAGGTCAAGGCGAGCGTGGACAACAGCCAGGGCCGTCTCCGGCCCGGAGGATTCGCCTCGGTCCGCCTCACCGTTGATTTGCGCAAGAATGCCACGGTCATCCCGGAGGAGGCGCTGATTCCCACGCGAAAGGGATATATGGCCTTCGTGGTCGACGACGGCACGGCCCGCGCCAGGGATGTGCGCATCGGCCTGCGCCGCCCGGGGATGGTGGAAATCCGCGAGGGCGTCCGATCCGAAGAGACCGTCATCACCTCCGGGCACATCTCGGTCCAGGACGGAAGCAGCGTCTGCGGATGGGAGGCCGGGAGCTGAGCCCTGGCCTCCTCCCCTCTTCGAGCCGCTGGCCCATGCCGAGAGACAACGCCGCGCCTCCCGCCGCGCGGGCCGAGTTGCTCGCACGCACAACCGTGAACGGATAACCCCGGGACAGACACATCATGATCTGGAATTTCTGCATCCGCCGCCCCGTGCTCACAGTGGTCCTCTTTCTGGTCTTCACCATCTTCGGCGTTTACGGATACATGCAAATGCCGGTGCGGGAGTTTCCCGACGTGGAGTTCCCCACGGTCAACGTGTCCGTGGTCCTGCCCGGCGCCGATCCCGAAGTGGTGGAAACCGAGGTGGTCGAGCCCCTGGAAGAGGAGATGAACACCATCGAGGGGATCGACCAGATCACCTCCACGGCACGCGAGCAAGTGGGCACGGTGACCGTGGAGTTCGAGCTCTCCCGGGACGTGGATATCGCGGCCCAGGACGTGCGGGACCGCGTCACCCGGGCCAAGCAGGAGCTGCCCAACGACGCGGAAGAGCCCATCGTGCGCAAGGTGGACCCGGACGCCCGCTCCGTGATGTGGATCGCCCTGACCGGGAACGAACGCTGGGACCAGGTGCGCATCACCCAGTACGCGGACGACGTGCTCAAGGACCAATTGGAGCGCATCTCCGGCGTGGGGCAGGTGGTCATTGGCGGGGAGCACCTGTACGCGGTCAGGATCGAGCTGGATCCGGACAAGCTCGCGGCTCACCGGCTCACCCCGCAGGACGTGATCCACACCATCCAACAGGAGAACGTGGACATCCCCTCGGGCCGCATCACCAGCGAGCAGCGGGAGTTCCTGATCAAGACCAGGGGGCAGTTCTCCTCCGCGGAACCCTTCAACGACCTGATCATCGCCCACAGGGACGGCTCCCCGGTGCGCCTGTCCGACGTGGGTCAGGCCCGGGAGGGCGCGGAGAACGAGCGCAATGTGGCCCGCTACCGCCAGGAGCCCTCGGTGGGCCTGGGCATCGTCAAGCAGTCCGACGCCAACATGGTGGAGCTGGTGAGCCGGATCCGCTCGGAGGTGAAGGACATCTCCGACGATTTTCCCCCGGGGCTCACCTACGAGGTCGCCTCGGACGACTCCCAGTACGTCCAGGAGAACATCAACGACCTGCTCTCCACCATCTTCATCGCCACCGCCCTGGTGGTGCTCGTGGTCATGATGTTTTTGGGCAGCGCCCGGGCCACGATCATCACCTCCATCGCCATCCCCGCCTCCCTGCTCTGCGGGATGGCCCTGATCTACTACATGGGATTCAGCCTGAACGTGCTCTCCATGCTCGGCCTGATCCTGGTCATCGGCATCGTGGTGGACGACGCCATCGTGGTCCTGGAGAGCTGTTACCGGCACATGGAATACGGGGCCGAGGCCAAGCCCGCGGCCAGAACCGGAACCACGGAGATCGCCTTCGCCGCGATCGCCAACTCCCTGGCCCTGGGCGCCGTATTCATCCCGGTGGCCTTCATGCCGGGAATGATCGGCCGCTTCTTCAACGAGTTCGGCCTGACCGTGGCGGTCACTGTCTTCGCCTCCACTTTCACTGCCCTGACCCTGACCCCCATGCTCTGTTCCCGCTATCTCACCGGACCGGAGCAGACGCGGAGATCGCTCCTGCTCCGCATCACCCAGCCCTTTCTCGGCTTTCTGGAATCCCTGTACAAACCCACCCTGCGCGCAGCCCTCAGATGGCGGCTGGTGACCGTGGCCATCGGCATCGTGGCCTTTGCCGGAGGCATCGCCCTGTTCATGCAGCTGGAATCCGAGTTCGCCCCCAGCGTGGACAAGGGGCAGTTCATAATCTCCTTCGAGGCCACGGAGGGGGCCAGCCTCAAATATACCGATCGCTATGCCCGACAGATCGAGGACAAGCTGAGCCAGATCCCCGAGGTGCGCTCCTACTTCCTGGCCGTGGGCATGGCCCGCACCGGCCCCGGCAAGGTGAACGAGGGGATCTCCTTCATCCGGCTCACCCATCGCAGCGAACGGGAGCGGAGCCAGCAGGAGATCATGAACGCGGCCCGGGAAAAGCTGGCCGAGGTGAAGGGAGTCAACACCTATGTCCTGGAAAGCGGCGGTCCCGGAGGCGCCGAATCCCCGCTGCAGATCGTATTGAACAACCCCGACCTAAACGAGCTGGCGGACCAGCAGGACAAGGTCATGGACTGGATGCGGGAGCAGCCCGAATTCGTGGGGGTCCACTCCAACATGAAGCTGGACAAGCCCGAGGTGAACGTGCGCATCGACCGGGACAAGGCAGGAGAAATGGGGGTCTCGGTGACGGAGATCTCCAACACCCTGCGCTATGTCTTCGCCGATCCGGAGATTTCCAACATCAACCGCCAAAACAAGCGCTACGAGGTGATCACCGAGATCAATCGGGAAGAGACCGTGCCCCAGACCATCAACAGACTCTACACCCGCAACAACCAGGGCCAGATGATCTCCCTGGAGAACCTGGTAGACATCGAGGAATCCGTGGGGCCTAGCGCGATTCACCACTTCAATCGCGGCCGCGCCGCCACGATCATGGCCGAGACGCCCTCCGATGTTCCCCTGGGAACGGCCCTGGCCAAGCTCCGCGGTCATCTGGACCAGGAGCTCCCGGAGGACTTCAATACGGACATCACCGGAGAGGCCCAGGACTTCAAGGAGTCCTTCTTCTATCTGACCGTCACCCTGGCCTTTTCCGTGCTGTTCATCTTCCTGGTCCTGTCCGCGCAGTTCGAGTCCTTCCTGCACCCCTTCACCATCCTCATGACCCTGCCCCTGGCCGGAGTGGGCGCCTTCGGGGCCCTGTACCTCCTGGGCATGACCATGAACATCTTCTCCTTCATCGGGCTGATCATGCTCATGGGGCTGGTGACCAAGAACGGGATCCTGCTTGTGGACTACGCCAATGTCCTCGTGGCGCGGGGGTACTCGGTTCTGGAGGCCGCCCGGGTGGCCGGACAGATCCGCTTTCGCCCCGTGCTCATGACCGCGGTGTCCACCATCCTGGGCATGATGCCCATCGCCCTGGGCTACGGGGCCGGGGGAACGGCGCGCGCGCCCATGGGCGTGGCCATCTCCATGGGCATGTTCGCGGCAACGGCCCTGACCCTGATCGTCATCCCCGTGGTCTACACCCTCTTTGACAGCCTGCAGCGGAGCATCCTGCGCCACAGGGGGCTGACCCTCCTCTTGGCCCTACTCTTAGTCGGGATCGCGGTCGCGTTTTACTTCGCCTTCGGCATGTGACCCTCATTCCCGGGCCGACCCGGGCAGAACCAAGCATGACAATGCGAGGTGAAACCCGGCGTAGTGCTGCAGCCGCCTTCGCCTCGCTCATTTCCATTATAATCCGACAAGTTAGGCATATTTTGATATAAAAGAAGCCCCGGAGACGAGATCATGAAGCTCCTGCACATCACCTTCCACTTCGAATACTGGGAAAACGTGGAGGCCATTCTGGACAAGCACGAGATTTCGGATTTCGTGCGTATCCCCATGGTCGAGGGCAAGGATCGGGACGGCAAGCAGTACGGGAATCAGGTCTATCCCGGAAACAGCAGCATCGTTCAGGCCCAGGTCCGCGAAGAAAAGGTGGACGAGGTGCTGGCCGACCTGCGAGAATTCAAGGAGAGCAAGGATTCCCACCGCCACCTCCAGGCCCTGGTTTTGCCCGTGGAGCAGCGACTGGAATGATGGCGCACGCAACCCCACCCTTGCAAGGAGCTGAGGACAAGCCATGGAAAAGATCACACTCGGAGTGAGCACGTGCCTCCTCGGGGAGCCCGTGCGCTACGACGGGGGGCACAAGCTGAGCCGCTACGTCCGCGACACCCTGGGGAGCTATTTCCACTACGTCCCGGTGTGTCCCGAGGTGGAGTGCGGGATGACCGTTCCCCGGGAAGCCCTTCGCCTGGAGGGAGACCCGGATACCCCCAGACTCATCACCCGCAAATCGCGAACGGACTATACGGAGCAGATGCAGGCCTGGGGCCGGGACAAGCTGGAGGAGCTAGCGAGCGCGGATCTCTGCGGGTACATCTTCAAGAGCCGTTCCCCCAGCAGCGGCATGGAGCGGATCAAGGTGTACGACGAGCGGGGGAACCCGCGCAATACCGGGGTGGGCATCTGGGCGCGCATGTTCATGGAACGCTTCCCCTTCCTCCCGGTGGAGGACGAGGGCCGGCTGAACGACCCCAAGCTCCGGGAGCGGTTCATCGAGCACGTCTTCGTCTACTCGCGCTGGCGGCAGCTGGAGAAGCAGGGGCCGGACATCGGCGCCCTGACGGAGTTCCACACCAGGCACAAGCTCCTGCTCATGGCCCACAGCCCCGAGCTGTACAAGGAGATGGGCCGATACGTGGCCGAGGCCAAGGGGCTTCCCCGTGAGGAGATCCTTCCCGGGTATCTGCGCCTGCTGGACCGGGCCATGCGCACCCAGACCACCGTGGCCAAGAACGTGAACGTCCTGCACCACATGCTCGGGTACTTCAAGCAGGAGCTGACCGGCGAGGAAAAACAGGAGTTCCTGGACATCGTGGAACAATACCGTCAGGGATACGTTCCCCTCATCGTCCCCGTAACCCTGATGAATCATTTCGTTCGCAAATACCGGGAGCCCTACCTGGGTCAGCAGATCTACCTCAATCCCCATCCCGTGGAGCTCAAGCTCCGCAACCACGCCTGAATCAGCCTTTCGCCCATCCCGGCCGTGCTGTCCCCTTCCCCTGCGCTGGCCTCGTATGTTACAAAAGGGGGAAGCTGGATTTCCGCAAATGACCGTCGCCTGAATTCGCGTCCAGTATCGCCCAGGACGCCAAGGACGGAACCGATGTCCCGCAAGCCCGCATCCAGAGAGCTCGAGCAAGGCGTCGACGAGACGGAACCAGATTCCGGAGCCCGGACCTATAAGGCGATCTTCGAGAACACCGGCACCGCCACGATGATCATCGAGGAGGACGGCACCATCTCCATGGTCAACAGCGAGTTCGAAAGGCTCAGCGAATACCGCAAGGAGGAGATCCAGGGCAGGACGAGCTTTCCTCCCTTCATCGCCCATCCCGACGATGTGGAAAGATTACTCGGCTACCACCGGCAGCGGAAGGAGCAAAGCACCTCGGCCCCCCGCAAGTACGAAGTGGATCTGGTCACTCGAAGCGGACGGATCAAGAATGCCCTGATCACCGCGGATCTGATTCCCGGGACCACGCGCAGCGTGATTTCCATCCTGGACGTGACCGAATACAAGCAGCTGCAGGAGGCGTACAAGCAGGAGCGGGACTATCTGGACCACATCCTGGAATACTCCCCGGACGGGATCGCCATCGCCAACAAGC
>CAYFSD010000078.1:0-7533 GCA_964345705.1 uncultured Desulfohalobiaceae bacterium | reverse complement strand
AAAAAATCGGAGTGACGCCATGCAGGTCAAGACGAGCGATTTGCCCGGAATCGGCAAGCGGTACTCCATCGTGACGGCCAATGGGGAGCAGGTGGTGGTCATCATGCACCATCACGGCCACAGGGAGATCTATCATTTCACGGATCCCGAGGATGACGAGCCGGAGTACACCCTGAGCCTGAGCGACGAGGAGGCCAAGCAGGTGGGCGCCATCCTCATGGGCGTGGACTATCAGCCGGTTGCCGACGAGCGCATGGAAATGCTGCTCAAGAATGTCCGGATGGAGTGGATCAGGGTGGAAGAGGGCAGCTGCGTGGGGAACACCCGGATCATCGATGCGCGGATTCGGTCCCGAACCGGAGCCACGGTGGTGGCAATTCAGCGCGGGGATTCGGTTGTCGGCAGCCCGGAGGTCACGGAGCTTATTCAGCCCGGTGACGTGCTCATGGCCATCGGTACCAGGGATCAAACCAAGGAGCTGGAATCGTTGTGTCGGCTCCCTGCAGCTGAATAATTATTCACCGGCGCGATTCGTTTAAATCCTGCGAACCTTTCCGTCCGTGACCTGCCTGGCCGTCGGGTTCCTGGAAAGATTGATCCAAGGAATACGCACGGCAGAAGGAGCTCAGTGTGGAAAACGTACCCTTTCTGTTTCTGGCCGGATTATTCCTCATTGCCTTCTTCGCCCTCAGCTACTCCTCCTGGCGCTTCAGCCTTCCCTCTGTGCTAGTCTATATCCTGCTGGGCACGGCCGCGGCCTCCTATCTGATCGATCTGGAGACGGTCCATACCGTGGGGAAGATAGGAATCGTCCTGCTCTTCTTTGTTCTGGGCCTGGATTTCCCCCTAGCCAGGATGATGGACATCTCCAGAAGGATTTGGCCCGCTGGCCTGCTGGACCTGGGGCTCAACTTCGGTCTGGGGATGGCCCTGGCCCTCGCTTTCGGCCTGGACCCGGTTGCCGCCTTTATCCTCGGCTCGGTGGCGTATGCGACCAGCTCCTCCATTACCGCCAAGATGCTGGAGGACAAGAAGAGGCTGGCCAATCTGGAGACCGAATTCATCCTGGCGCTTCTCATTTTCGAGGACCTCGTGGCCCCGGTGCTGGTGTCCTTCATCGTGGGCCTCCAGAGCGGGGATGCAGTGTCTGCGGGATATATCGGGCTGATTTGTCTCAAGATCGTTCTTTTGGTCCTCGGGGCGGTGCTGCTGGGGTACTACGGGTTCAGCAGGCTGAGCAACTTTGTGGCCAAGCATCTGGACAAGGAGTTCATGCCGCTTCTGGGCGTGGGGATCGCTCTGACCTACGCCGGGGTTGCAGTATCCTTGGGAATTTCCGAGGTCCTTGGGGCCTTTCTGGCCGGGATCATGCTCTCCGAAACAGGCAAGTCCAGGGACCTGGAAAATATCGCCATGCCCCTGCGCAGCTTGACCCTGCCCTTTTTCTTCTTCTGGTTCGGCACCACGATCACCCTGGATCAAGGGATCCCCCTCTGGGGGCTCATGGGGGCCTTCCTGGCCTGGTCCGTTCTGGGCAAGGTCCTCACCGCGTACCTTGGAGGTCGCACCTTCGGTCTGAGCTCGAGGGCGTCCACTCGTGCCGCCTTCAGCATGGTCCAGCGCGGGGAGTTCTCGGCCATCATCGCCAGCTGGGCCGCGCCCCAGCTCAGGGTCTTCTGCGGAGTGTACATCCTGGTCACCGCTTCCCTGGGCGTCCTGTTCTTCGATCGGGCCCCGCTGATCGCCAAGCGACTGTCCGGGAAACGGAAGACGCGCGTGGCATCCGTGCCCTCCGCAGAGTGAGGTGGTGAAGGCTTACGCAAGATCTTTTGCTCTGCGGGGCTCCGAATGGCGAGGGTGGGGTTTCCGGCGACTTATTGACAAGCCATCTGCTATGACTTATAAGAATATTACCCATTAAGATTGATCCGGATGGGTGCGTTGGACAAGCAGGATCGGCTTGTCCCTCAAAAACCTCAACAAGGAGTTTCTCTTTTCGCATGAGTACTGCAGCAGATCCCGACTTACCTCCCGAACGCAGGACACAGACCCATGCGTCATCCCTTCCGGAGCAAGGGACTAGGAAGAAGACCACCTCGGAAGTATTCCTCCACCCCGTGGCCGAGAGCGAGATCCCGGCGCTGGCCAGGATCTACATGAAGGCCTACAGAGGGATGGAGCAGTACGGCGAAGCCACCACGGATCAGGCTGTCCTTTATCTCCAGAGCCTCCATCGCCATTGTTCCCCTACCTTTTTCCGGGCCGAAGCCCACGGTGAAACCGCGGGGTTCATCGTGTGCGATCCGGACTGGTACGAGCCCGGCCAGAGCAAGGTGCTGGAGATTCACGAGCTCGTGGTCGATCCGGATTTCCAGGGCTACGGCCTCGGTGGCCTGTTCATGCGCTTTGCTCGGGCCATGGGGCGCAAGCACGGACGGAGCGTGATTTCCCTGTGGGCCGGTGAGGGCAATAGCAAGGCCATCAGCTGGTACACCGGGAAGCATGGCTTCCAGCCCGGCCGCAGGGACGGGGTCTGGATTCATTTCCAGAGCAGCATCCAGTCCCTGGGAGGACAGTGAGAGGGCTCCTCGCGACTGTACATGTCTCCGGTTCGGAGCATGACGCGCAGCGGTCCTTTCCACAGGGCTCGGCCCAGCGGGAGCGCTTTCGGAGCCGTGAGCGAGCTCGCAACGCGTGGCGCGAGCCCGCCGTGCCTTTTCGGCATCCGCCTGCAGCGGGGCGGCCGCTTGCCGGTGCAGCCCTTGTCCGGGTGCGATCCGCCGCCCGGATAGCGGACAGCCATCGCAATCATTCACCATATGAAAGGTGTTTTCCTCCAGGATAAGAAAATCGCGAATGGGGAGGGATCGGTGTGCTTTGCGCCTTGGGGAGACCGTGTTTGACAAAGCAGGGCATTTCGGATAGGAGTGCAAGCGATTCGCACAGTCTTCCTTCCCCCTCCCTTGTAGAGGAAGATTGTCGTTTCCTCCCTGGAAGGCCCGGACCGGAATCGGTCCGGGCCTTCTTTGTGTGTGCGCCCCGCGGGGCGCACACACAAAGAAGGCCCCATTGCGGGCCCGGCGGAGAAGGGGTGCCGGAGGCCCCTGCTTCCGTGGGTGTTGGTCAATCCTGGTCTTGCGCGCCCACCTCGAATGGGATATCCTGAATGAGGACGGATTTGAGCCGTTCAAGTCCGTGGAGCAGCAAGGAGGAGGTGGGCGGCATGCCAAGGGAGCAAAAAGGACACCGCGGATCGGGGTCGTCGCGCTCGACAGTTCACGAGATGGATTTCTCCGTGATGGAGGAGGAGACGATCCGGGAGTGGAAAGGGCTCCTGGCTCCCCTGTTCGGGGGCAGCGAGGATTCCGAGGATGTGGAGAACGTGGTGCGGACCGAGGAGGAGAGTTATTTTCTGGTCAAGCACGACGGGATTTTCTACATGGTTCGGCTCGAGGGGGATACCCCAGTGCTCGTTTCCTGGGAGGAGGTCCAAAGCGGCATGCCCCGCTTGCGGAAATGGTGTGCCGAATACTTCGATTGATTCGGGCCTTCCGACCACTTGGCTGATTCTGTGAACGGACCGGCATTTGCGGAAAAGAAATTCGTGTTGTGCTCAACGCGATGTGTCATATTTTTTCTCCATGCTCTTGTCCTCGTGCCCTGCCACTGCGACACGAATTGAGCCATTGTACAACACGTGTGTGACCGTTAAGACTGGAGCTTGTTCATGTACGTCGTCCTGCTACTTCTTCTCTTGTTCGCGGCCTTTGTGTTGACCGCGTCCGGAGTGCAACGGAACAGGCGGGGCCGTGTCCTGGCCGGAGTCGTTCTGGGGGTGGCCACCGTGGGGTTCTTCGCCTTCCTGGAGTTCTGGGGCGAGTACCTCTGGTACGACGCCCTGGGATACAGCGAGCGCTTCATTACCCGCATCGAGGCGCTGATCGGCTACACCCTGCTCAGCGGGGTCATCGGCTGGGCCGCTGTCTGGCTTCTCTCTCGGAGCTTCCCCAAGGGCTGGGCCAGCGCCCGCAAGCTCGCCCAGGTGGGAGGAGGGGTGATTGGCCTCCTGTGGGGCCTGAACGCCTGGCGCACCATCTGGATCTACGCCAACAGCGTCACCACCCAGGTAGCCGACCCCATCTTTGCCAAGGACACGGGCTTCTACATCTTCGATCTGCCCCTGTACAACAGCCTGATCTCCCTGTTCGTGCTCCTGGTCCTCTTCACCCTGGCCGTGGCCGGGGCCGTCTGGATCGACTCCTCGCGCGGGGGCGGACTGGAAGAGCTCCTGCGCACGGGCCGCACGGCCCGTCCCCTGACCGCCGCGCTGCCGGTGGGCCCGGTGTACCTCTGCGCCGCGGTGCTGCTCGTGCTGATCGGGGCGAGCGCCTTCCTGAGCCGCTACGAGTTCATGTTCTCCAGCACCGGTGTGGTTACCGGGGCGGGATGGACGGATGTGAACATCCGGATGCCCCTGTACACTTTGATGGCCCTGTTATGCCTCGCGTCCGCCGCCGTCCTGCTCATTCCCGCGGCGCGGGAGAGGCTTCAGGGCCTGATGCGGCGGCTTCCGGTTCAGGGTGTGGACCCCCATCTTCTGGGGCTGGGAGCCGTGGCTGGCCTGCTCGTGGTGGTCTGGGTCGCTCTGATCGGGGTCCTGCCGGCCGCATTCCAGCAGCTCCGTGTTGAGCCCAACGAGATCACCTTCGAGGAACCCTACATCAAGAACAACATCGAATTCACCAGGAAGGGTTTCAATCTGGAAAAGGTGGAGAGGCGGGATTTTCCCGCTTCGGATCGCTTTGACCGCCAACTCGTAAGCGACAACCAGCAGATTTTCAACAATATCCGTCTCTGGGACTGGCGGGCCCTGGGGCAGGTGTACCAGCAGTTCCAGGAGCTCAGGCTCTACTACGACTTCAATGATCTGGATATCGACCGCTACCGCTTCGGGGACGAGTATCGCCAGGTCATGATCGCCGCGCGGGAGATGAACCAGAATAACCTCCCCCAGCAGAGCCGGACTTTCGTCAACAAGCGGTTCAAGTACACCCACGGCTACGGCATTGTCATGAATAACGTGAGCGAGTTCACCGAGCAGGGGCAGCCGGAGTTTTTGATCAAGGATATCCCGCCACAAAGCGTGCATCCCGAGCTGCAAGTGGACCGTCCAGAGATCTACTACGGGGAAAGCACGGATACCCACGTGGTGGTCAACAGCGAGGAAGAGGAGTTCGACTATCCCAAGGGGGATGAGAACGTGAACGTCCGCTACCAGGGCGACGGCGGCGTGGGGATGGGCTCCCTGTGGCGCAAGTTCCTCTACGGCTGGAAGTTCGACGGCACCACCCTTTTCTTTTCCGGATACCCCAAGGAAGGGACCCGGATCATGTTCAACCGCCAGGTCCTGGACAGGGTGAACAAGTTGGCCCCCTTCCTGGAATACGAGCCGGATCCGTATATCGTTCTCGCGGACGGGGAGCTCTACTGGATCGTCAACGCCTACACCACCACGGACCGCTATCCCTACAGCGAGGTATTCTCCTCGCGCCGCAGGGCCCGGGCGACGGCCCAGTCGAGCAGGCCGGGGGATATCTTTCTGCCCCAGGCGACCTCCTATCTGGATGGCCCCAACTATATCCGCAACTCGGTCAAGGTGGCGGTCAACGCCTACAACGGGGACACGGACTTCTACGTCTTCGACGAAGAGGACCCCCTGCTGCGGGTCTGGCGGAACATCTATCCGGACCTCTTCACCAGCAGGGAGGAGATGCCCGAAAGCCTGGTGCGCCACGTGCGCTATCCGTCTGATCTCCTGCTCCTGCAGGGAATGGTCTATTCCAAGTACCACATGACCGATCCGCAGGTGTTCTACAACCAGGAGGACCTCTGGGTCCGGGCCACGGAAAAGTACTACGGACGGGGCCAGCCCGTGGAGCCCTACTATGTGATGTGGGAGCGCCCGCAGTCCGACGAGGCCGAGTTCATCAGCATGCTTCCCTTCACCCCCAAGAACCGCCAGGTGCTCATCGGCTGGCTCGCGGGCATGTGCGACGGGGAGAACTACGGCCGGCTCCTGTCCTATCAATTCCCCAAGGACAAGCGGGTCATGGGGCCGCAGCAGGTGGAGTCCAAGATCGATCAGAACAGTTATCTCTCGGAGAGGCTGGCTCTGTGGGACCAGCGAGGCTCGCGGGTGATACGGGGCAATATGCTGGCCATTCCCGTGGACGACACCCTGCTCTACGTGGAGCCCATCTACATCGAGGCCGAGAGCTCCGCCTTTCCCGAGCTGCGCATGGTGGTGGTGATGCAGGGGCAGAACATGAGCTACGCTCCGACCTTCGAGGAGGCGCTGAAGGGGCTCTACTCCGAGGACGTGGAGCCGGAGGAGATGGTCGAGGAGGCCTCAGCCGGCACGGGAGAGGAAATGGCCACGGTGCAGGAGCTCGTGGAGCAGGCCAATCGGGCCTTCGAGAGCTATCTGAACCTGCAGCAGCAAATGGAGTTCGAAGAGGCGTCGCGGAAGATGCGCGAGCTGCGCAATACTCTGCAGAAGCTCTCCCAGCAGGCACAACCCGGGGAATCGGAGGGTGGCGGCGCAGCTGATGAGCCGAGCCGGTAACCCGTCCAGCTCACGGCGGCCGCCGGAGACGCGGGGAGACCGCGGTCTCCGGCGGCCGCTTGATCGGGCTTTGACCGATCGTGTCCTGCGCGGTCATGCCTTTATTCCTTGTGGCAAATGTGATAGAGAAAACCCGACTTTTCCTTTCGGACACGGATTGCGAACATGGAGAGCGGAGGGGCTATGAGCCGGAAGAACAAGACCCATCTGAACGTGGATCAGGAGGAGGCGGCGGATTTCTTTTTCAAGCTGGCCGAGAGCATCAGGGAGGACAGGGACTTTGTTCCGGAATACGACATCCCTTTGCGCAACTACCGCAAGATCAAGGCCAGCCTGAAGAAGAAGCCGGAGGCCTATCACCTGGAGGTGAAGGTCATTTCCGAGGACCAGGAGGAGACCGAGGACGAGGACCTGAACTACAAAAAGCTCAAGAAGCGCATGGAGGCCTATTTCGAGGAAATGGCCCACAGCCTGCAGGAGGACTATCTTCCCTCTCGCGAGATCGTGTACGTCTTCCTCACTGATTCCAAGACCATGACTTCCTATACTGGATACGGAGACGAGTACTACGAGGAGTTCCTCCAGCTCTGCGAGAAGCTGCGCATGGCCTTCGAAGAGGAGGATCTTTCGGCCATGAAGGAGCATCACAGCCAGCTGGTTCAGCTCCGCGACGGCTGCCACGGACGGCACAAGAGCTGAATTTTTGGATGGGTTGCGGGACGGCCGGGAGGAAGCCCCATGCCGTCCCGTCGATCCCTCTCATCCCTGCCGTTTTGCTCTATCCCCCCAAGTGCCGCGATTCCTCAACAGGGCTGCCCTCGGTACCCTTTTTCTTTTGGTAACTATTCACCATCCTACTGATCATTGTAAGCCGACACGGGGTGTTTTGAATCATTTCAGCGGAGACT
>CAYFSD010000077.1:0-7539 GCA_964345705.1 uncultured Desulfohalobiaceae bacterium | reverse complement strand
AAATACCCCGTGTCGGCTTACGGTTCGACAAGGTGGTGAACAGTTGCCCCATTTTTTCTCCTTCGCGAGCCGGGAGGTCGCTGCATGATTCAATACCAGCCCATCGAAAGCTACGGGATCATCGGTGACATGCGCACGGCCGCCCTGATCAGCCTGCGGGGCTCCATCGACTGGTTCTGCTTTCCCCACATGGATTCGCCCTCGGTCTTCGGGGCCCTCCTGGACGCGGACAGGGGCGGCTTCCTGGCCGTGCGCCCCGCGGAGGAGTTCGACGCCATCTCCAGCTACCTCCCGCGCACGAACATCCTGGTCACCCGCTTCCGCACCCGAAGCGGCGTCCTGAGCCTCACCGACTTCATGCCCGTCTCCCTCGAAGGGGCCGCGACGGGACAGCGCCATGTCCTCTATCGCCTGCTGGATCTGGAAAGGGGACACATGGACCTGGAGATGATCTTTTGTCCCCGCTTCGACTATGCGCGGGCCGGGGCCGAGCTGCACCCCATCGAGGGCGGCGCCCTGGCCAAGGGGGGCGGCCTGAGCCTGGCCCTGACCGGGACCGTGCCCATGAGCCTCGAGCAGGGGCGGGCCGTCTCCAACTGGCGGATGGAGGCCGGGGACAAGGCCTCCTTCAAGGCGGGCACGAGCGGGGAATCGGGAGGATGCGCCAGACAGGACTTGATCCCCTGCGATCTGCCCTCCACGGAGCGTTCCCTGCAGGAGACGGCGGATTACTGGCGGGGTTGGCTGGAGGTGAACGAGACCGGCCGCGGCATGGACTACCGGGGCTTCCGGGATAGGGTGCAGCGCTCCCTGCTGCTGCTCAAGCTCCTGTTCTTCGAGGCCGAGGGGACCATCGCCGCGGCGCCCACGACCTCCCTGCCCGAGGTCGTGGGCGGAGAGCGCAACTGGGACTACCGCTACACCTGGATACGGGACACCGCCTTCACCCTGCAGGCGCTGTTCAACACGGGCCACCTCTCCGAGATCGAGCGCTTTTTGAGCTGGATCAACCGGATCATCATGGAGGAGGGAGCGGAGAGGATGCAGATCATGTACGGCCTGCGCGGGGAACGGGAGCTGCCGGAAGCGGTGCTGTCGCATCTGGACGGTTACAAGGGGTCCCGGCCCGTTCGAGTGGGCAACGCCGCCTTCGAGCAGAAGCAGATGGACATCTACGGCGAGCTCATGGACGCCGCGCTCAAGCTCTCCGAGTACGTGGGCAAGATCCGGGCCGAGCAATGGCCCGCCCTGAGGCAGATCTGCGACCACGTGGCCGCCAGCTGGAGGGAGCCGGACTACGGGATCTGGGAAATCCGGGGCGGCCCCCGGCATTTCGTCTACTCCAAGGTAATGTGCTGGGTGGCCCTGGACCGGGGGCTGGCCATCGCCAGGCGCTACGGTTTCGAGGCGGATACGGACCTCTGGGAACGGACGCGAAGCACCATCCACGCAGAAGTCTGCGATAAGGGATACAGCAGGGAAAAGGGAGCCTTCGTCCAGCACTACGAGACGGAGGCGCTCGACGCCAGCGCCCTGCTCATTCCCATGCTCGGCTTCCTCCCCTTCGAGGACCCGCGCGTGGTCTCAACTGTGGACGCGGTGCAGCGCGAGCTCACCCGGGACGGGCTGGTGTACCGCTATGTCTGCGAAGACGGGCTGGAGGGCGAGGAAGGGACCTTCCTGCTCTGCTCCTTCTGGCTGGTGACCTGCCTGGCCTCCCTGGGCCGGGTAGAGGAGGCGGAAGCCCTGCTCCGCGGGCTGGAGGGCTGCGCCAGCCACCTGGGGCTCTTCGCCGAGGAATACGATCCGGTCTGGAAGCAGGCCCTGGGCAATTTCCCCCAGGCCTTCACCCATATCGGGTACATCAACAGCGTGACCCACCTTCTCCAGGCCGAGGAGGGGCATCGCGCGGAAGATCCCGCCCCCGCGCACCGAAAACCAATGCGGCGCGGCCGTAAACCGCCGCCGCGCGCGCTGCTCAACCAGGGCAGCCCCGAGGAACAGATCCCCCCGGAGAGGGTGGCAACGGCACTGAAGAAGACCATGAATCTCCTGCGCGGGGCCTTTTTCGATACCCAGCGCGGCAGGGTGGCGTACGAGCGAATGAAGGGCTCCTCGCTCTACGCGGAGTACGTGGAGGCGGCGCGCAGCCTGCACGCCTTCGACCCGGAAGTGCTTTCGGACAGAAAGGAGGCCATCGCCTTCTGGGTCAATCTGTACAACGTCTTTGTCATCCACGGGGTGATCGAGCTGAATATCCGGGACTCGATCAAGGAGGTCCCCCGCTTCTTCCGGCGCATCCAATACGATATCGGCGGCCTGACCTACACCCCGGACGACGTGGAGCACGGCATCCTGCGCGCCAACAGAAGACCCCCGCACACCCTCTTCCCCAGATTCGGGCCGCGGGACCCGAGATTGCGGCATGTCCAGGAGGAGATGGATCCGCGCGTGCATTTCGCCCTGGTTTGCGCCTCGTCCTCCTGTCCCCCCATTGATGTCTACACCCCGGAGGAGCTGGACCGACAGCTGGATCAGGCCGTGCGCTCCTTTCTGGCCGGTGGCGGGCTCGTTCTGGACAGACGGGCGGCGCGGGTTCGCCTCTCCCGGATATTCGACTGGTACAAGGCCGATTTCGGCAGGACCCTGCCCGAAAGGCTGCGGTTCCTGGCGGAGTATGTGTACGACTCGGAGGATGCGGAGTTCCTGCGGGCCAATGCGGACTCGCTCCGCGTGGAGTACCAGGAGTACGACTGGCGTCTGAATCGCGGCTCAACTTAAGGGGCGCCTTTCTACCCGGGACCCTATCTGCACAGCTCGGCCGCGGCCTCATCCACGAGCCACCGCAGACGGCCGTTCCCGGGATGGACCAGGGCCGCGGGCAGGTCGCGACCGCGGTCCCCGTCGCGGAACACGGCTCGCAGCGCGGGGGCCTTTTCCGCTCCAGCGGCCACGAAAACCACTTCCCGGGCATGGTTGATGACCGGCAGGGTCAAGGTGATCCTTTCCCGAGGAGACTTGGGGGCGTTAAACACCGGAGCCACCCACTTCTGCCTTTCCCGCAGAACCTCGTGCCCGGGGAAGAGAGAGGCGGTATGCCCGTCCCGCCCCATGCCCAGCAGCACGAGGTCGAATCCGGGGGGCTGCCCGGGCCCCGGCTGCAGGACCCGCTCCATCTCGGCCTGATAGGCCTCGGCCGCCTCGCGCGGTCCCAGGCTGTCCTCGATGGAATGAATCCGGTCCCGGGGAAGGCCCACATGCTTCAAGAGCAGCTCATGGGCGGCGGCGAAATTGCTCTCCGGGCTGGAGAGCGGGACGCAGCGCTCGTCCGCCCAGAAAACCTCCCAGGAGGCCCAGCTCATCCTCGACCGGCGCGGTTCCGCAAGCAGCCCTCGGCCGAGAAGCTCCATGAGCGAGCCGCCGGAGAGGGCGACAATGAATCGCCCTCGTTCTCCAACGGCCCGCTCGGCCGCCAGGGAAACCAGGGAGGCCAGGGCCGGGGAAATGGCCCCCTCGTCGGGGAAGATATCGACCCAGTCCGGCAGGCTCACGAATCACTCCCCCCTTTTCGAAACAGCGCGCTTTCCCCGTCTTATGCCCCAAATGGAGTGCATAGTTGCCTCAAGGGAAAAACAACATCCCTATTGTATTCTGCCACCGGCTCACTGATTGTGGCAAGCCAGCCAGCTCCCCTGCAGGATGTCCGGGATCGGATTTTCTCGCGGCAGCCAGTTGCACAAGCAGGCGAATTGCTTCATCATGTTCGGATCGAAGACCCTTAGACCTGGGAGCTATTCCATGAGAATGAGGATCCTGGGCCTTTTGACCCGAAAAGGTCGGCTCAGATTCCGACGCTACCGCCGCATCTTTTCCACCCTGGCAACCTACGGTTTCGACGAAATCGCCTATCAGACGGGCACGGGAAAACTCCTGCGCCTTCTGGGCAAGGTTTTCGGCCGGGCGGCTCCCCGTCGGGCCAGATTCGCGGACAGGGCCAACACTTGGGAACGGATCCGCATGGTTGCCGAGGAGCTGGGTCCCACGTTCATCAAGCTGGGGCAGATCCTGAGCAACCGCCCGGATTTGATCCCCAAGGAGCTCCAGCGCGAGCTGGAAAAACTGCAGAAGAGCGTCCCTCCCTTTCCCTCGGAGGAGGCCGTGCGCCTTCTGGAAAGGGAGCTGAATCAGCCGATCGGCAAGCTTTACCGGGAATTCGAGGAGACTCCCCTGGCGGCGGCCTCCATTGCCCAGATACACAAGGCCGTGCTTTTCAACGGGGAGGTTGCGGCGATCAAGGTGCAGCGTCCCGGGCTCCATGAGCTCGTCGAGGTGGATATCGACATCCTCCGCGAGCTGGCGGAGCTCCTGGAACGCTACTTTCCCCAGGTCCGGAGATGGGGTCCCCGGGGGATCGTCAACGAGTTCGAAAAGGGCATGTTCCAGGAGCTGGATTTCCTGCGGGAAGCTGCGGCTATCCAGCGTTTCGACACGCAGTTCGCCGGGCGGGAGGGGATCAAGGTCCCCGGGATCCACCGCGAGCTGTGTACCCGGAAGGTGCTCAGCATGGAGTTCGTTTCCGGGCGCCCGCTGTCTGAGCTCCTGGACAACGAGACCCTGGAGGAAAAGGAAAGGACGCGGATCGCCGGACTGGGCGCGGACCTAACCCTGCAGCAAATCTTTCGCCACGGCTTCTTCCATGCCGACCCCCATCCCGGCAACATCCTTCTTATGGAGGACGGCAGGCTGTGCTACATCGACTTCGGGCTGACCGGAAACCTGATCCAGAGGGATCTGGAAATCGTCAGCGACCTGTTGACCAGCATCATGGCGCGCAATGAGCAAAAAGCCGCCAGAGTTGTGGTCAAGCTGGCGGGAAGCCGGGACTTTGCTACCGCCCGGAGCATAGAGCGCGACATCGCGGAGCTCATTGAGCGCTTTCAAAACGCCCGGGGAGGAGAGTTCCCCTTCACGGCCCTTCTGGGAGAGCTCGTGGAGATCCTGGTGGACAAGGGGCTGCGCCTGCCCCCGGATCTCTTTCTGCTGGTCAAGTCCCTGCTGACCATTGAGGGGGTGGCCAGATCCCTGGATCCGGAGTTCGACTTCACCGCCCGCCTCACTCCCTTCGCCGAGAAACTGGTCAAAGACCGTTACAGCCCGCGCAGATTGCAGGAAAACCTGGGCACCCTGGCCGGAGACTTCGCCGAGATCCTCCACAACGTTCCGGGGGACTACTACAAGGTGGTGGACACCCTGTCCACCGGAAAGATCCGCTTGAGCCTGGAGGAACAGAGCCTGGACCGGGTCCAGGAAGGCATGTTCAAGGCGAGCTCCTCTCTGGCCTTTGCCGTGGTGCTCGCGGCCCTTATCGTCGGCTCCGCCATTATCGTACACTCCGGGGTGCCCCCGCTTTGGCGCGAGGTCCCCATCATCGGGATCATCGGATTCCTTATTTCCGGCTTCATCGGCTTCGGCCTGCTCATCGAGATCATCCGCAACAAGGGGCTCTAGCAACATCCCCGGTGAGAAACCCGCTAATCCCTTCATCGCGCGAGCATCACCTTCAGGGCATGGCCAAACGACCTTCACCCCTTTTCGGGAGAACGGCATGAAGGCAACAGAGACCGGCATCAGGCCAGGGAGAAAACGGGGCAAGGAGCTCGCGGTCAAGGGGCTCCTTTTCGTATTGGGAAGATCCCTGCAAACCCTGGCCGCGATCGATCACGCGACGTCAACGGAAGTGGCGGAATGGGAGGAAGGCTTCACCGTCATGTTTTATGTTCTCCCCAGCGGCCCCCGAACGGGCCTGCGCGTGGAGAACGGAAGATTGCGCCACCTGGGCGCGGGCCTGGAAACCGCCGAGCTGATGATCCTGTTCAAGAACCTCGAGTCCGCCTGGATGACCCTGACCCCGCAAAAAAGCATCTTTCAGTCCTTCGCCGAGCACAGGTGCATGGTGGCGGGCGATCTGTCCAGGGCCATGTCCCTAGTGCGCTGCCTGACCAACGTCCTGGTCCATCTCTATCCGCGGGCCGTGAGCCAACGGCTGGTCAAGCGCCCGCCCCCGAGGAGCATTCGCCTGCACAAAAACAGGCTCTATCTCTTCTGCGTGGGCATCCCCCTGGGAAAATGACGTCCCGGGTCCGGGACGCAAAAGGCCACAACGAGCTCCTTGCACTCCATCCGCTTTGGGAGGCCCGATATGCTCCCTGCATACTACGAATTCCACAACCCGGTGAAAATCCTTTCCGGAGAGGGGTCGCTGGAGAACATCCCCTTCGAGCTGGACCAGGCGGGGTGCCGCCTGCCCATGATCCTCACCGACAGCGGGGTGTCCAGGGCCGGGCTGCTGGACACGGTGGTGAGCGCATTCAAGAGCTCGGAGACAAACATCGGCGCCGTTTTCGACGAGATCCCCCCGGACTCCTCGGACCAAGTCGTCGCCAGGATCGGCCGGCTCTACCGGGAGCGGGGCTGCGACTCCCTCGTCGCCGTGGGCGGAGGCTCCGTCATCGATACCGCCAAGGGAGTCAACATCCTGGTCTCCGAGGGCTCCGAGGACCTGATGCGATTCGCCGGCGCGGAGAGGCTGAAGAACCCTTTGAGGCCGCTGCTCGTGGTTCCCACCACCGCGGGGACCGGCTCGGAGGCGACCGTTGCCGCGGTGATCTACAACGAGGCGAAACAGGTCAAGATGCTCTTCACCTCCTTCCGCCTCCTGCCGAGCGCCGCCTTTATCGATCCCCGCATGACCCTGACCATGCCCCCGCGCATCACCGCGGCCACGGGCATGGACGCCCTGAGCCACGCCGTGGAGGCCTTCACCTGCCTGCAAAAGAATCCCCTGAGCGACGCGTACGCCACATCCGCGATCGGGCTGATAGCCAAGAACCTCCTCCAGGCGGTGAAAAACGGCAGGGACAAGAGGGTCCGGCTGGCCATGGCCAATGCCTCGACCATGGCCGGCATCGCCTTCTCCAATTCCATGGTGGGGATGGTCCACTCCCTGGGGCACGCCACCGGAGGCGTGGCGCACGTCCCGCACGGAGAGGCCATGTCCATCTTCCTGCCCGAGGTTCTGCAGCACAACATGGCGAGGATCGAGCCGGAGCTCGGCCAGCTGCTCTCCTTCCTCGGCGGCGAGGGGGAGGCGCTCCGCACCCCGACAAGGACGCGGGCGAAAAGATCGGTGGAGCTCATTCGCCAGCTGCAGGAAGAGCTCCACCAGGCCAGCGGGCTGCCCAGGACCCTGAGCGAGGCGGGAGTCAGCAAGGATCAACTGGGCCGCATCGCCAAGACCGCCGTGGACGACGCCTCCATAACCTTCAATCCCGAGGAGATGACCTACGAGGATGCCCTCGGGGTGCTCCAGCGGGTGTACGCGTAATCCCCCAATCCGGGACATGCGGCCGAGCCCGGGAAAAAGCGCCGAGATCCGAGATATGCCCAATACACACCGCACAAAGGGAACGGGGTCGCCCGCACGAGAAATGCGCGGGCCCGGGAACAAGGTCCTGGAAGTGGACCTCAAGGAACGGACCC
>CAYFSD010000076.1:6342-7542 GCA_964345705.1 uncultured Desulfohalobiaceae bacterium | reverse complement strand
CTGTATAATCAAGCCCAATAACTCCGACCTCCGATCTCCGACCTCCGTCTTCCGACCTCCGATCTCCGACCTCCGACCTCCGACCTCCGATCTCCGACCTCCGATCTCCGACCTCCGATCTCCGGCCTCAGGCGGCTTTCTTGTCCCGGACCCTGTCCGCGATCCACTGCGTCCAGGCCTCCAGGCCCTCGCCCGTGGCCGCGGACACGGCGAAGCATTCCAGATCCGGGTTCATGGCCCTGGCCGCGGTCTTGGCCCGTTCCACATCGAAGGTGAGATAGGGCAAGAGATCCGTCTTGTTCAGGACCAGGGCGTGGGACTTGGCGAACATGGCCGGGTATTTCTCCGGCTTGTCGTCGCCCTCGGGAACGCTGAGCAGAGTGACGGTGGCGTCCTCGCCCAGCTCGAATTCCGCGGGGCAGACCAGGTTGCCCACGTTTTCGATGAAGAGAAGGTCCAGACGGGACAAATCGAGGTGCTCCAGGGCCTGCAGGACCATGGAGCTGTCCAGGTGGCAGGCCCCGTCGGTGTTGATCTGCAGGGTCTGGGCTCCGGTGGCGGAAATGCGCTCCGCATCCCGGGTGGTGCTGATATCGCCCTCGATCACCGCGGTGTTGAAGGAGCGCTGCAGGGTGCCCAGCGTGGCCTCCAGGAGGGTGGTCTTCCCCGCTCCGGGCGAGCTCATGAGGTTGATGACCAGGGTCCTGTGGCTGCGGAAGGTCTCCTGCAGCCGCTTGGCGGTCTCCTCGTTGTGCTCCAGGATCTTGCGAACGACTTGGATCTGCATGGGTGTTCCTCAGTCTGCTTCAATGTATTCGATGGAGAGCTCCCTGCCCGTGATCACCCGATGACCCAATTCCCAGCCGCATTCGGGGCATTCCGCGTGGAGGAAGAGGGAATCGTCCGTGGCCGAGATGAAGCGCGTGCCGCAGGAGCCGCACTCCAGCTCCAAGGGAACCGTCTCCAGCTCCAGTCGAGCGCCCTCCAGGGGGGTGCCGTGGGTGAGGGTGAAAAAGGCCGTCTCCAGGGCCTCGGGCACAATGGCGTTGATCCGTCCGGCCCGGATCTTGACCGTGTGCAGGACGGTGACCGCGTTCTTCTCCATCTCGCTCTGGATGATCTGGATGAGGCTCTGGGCCACGGACATCTCGTGCATGATTTTCGGGCTCCGGGGCTGAGGTCGGAGATCGGAAGTCGGAG
>CAYFSD010000076.1:0-6242 GCA_964345705.1 uncultured Desulfohalobiaceae bacterium | reverse complement strand
GTGCCTAGAGCAGAAACTCGCCGTTTTCGTACACGGTGCGGGTCTCTCCGGACTCCAGCCTGGCCCGGACCCGCTTGGGCTCGGTGTTGACCAGGTCCCAGTGCAGGGCGGAGTCGTTGAATCCGTACTGTTCCTTGTCCGCCTTGCTCAGATTGTTGGCCCCCAAAGCGTAGGTCTCGGAATAGGAGGCGCCCAGGGCGATGTGGCAGTTGCCGTGCTCCCCGCCGAAGTTCTCGTCGTACAGGGTGTGGGCCATGTAGCGGTCGATGCGGGAGAAGCGCCTGTCGGTCAGGGAGAATTCCCCCAGCTTGCACGCGTTCTCGTCCACCCGCACCTGCTGGCGCACGAAGTCCTCGCCCTCGTCCGCCCGGATGTCGGTGACCTCGCCCTTGTCGAACTCCAGGCGCAGGTTACGGACCAGATTTCCGTTGCGGTAGGAGGGCTGGTCCATGAAGTAGACCCCCTGGGTCCCCCGCCAGTCCGGGGAGGTGAAGATCTCGAAGCTGGGGATGTTGTGGCCGGAGACGCCCACCCAGCGCCTGTGCTCTCCAGGCGTGACCCGGAGATCGCAGTTTTCCGATTCCAGATGCAGCTCGCGGATGCGGAGGGCGTTCAGCTTGGATTTGATTTCCTGGGCCGAGTCGAAGATCTCCTGCCACTTCTTCTCCGGCTCCGGATGGTCCAAGTGGCAGGCCTTGACGATCTGCTCCGCGTACTCCCGCGCAGAGAGCCCCGCGCTTTCGGCCAGGGCTTGAGTGGGCAGCAGACATAGGGTCCAGCCGAAGTGGCCCTGGTTCTCCCGCTCGTCCAGGATGTCCCGGAGCTTCTTCTTGGCCAGGATTACCTTGCCGATGCGGGTGGGATCGATGTCCCGCAGATGGGTGAGGGAATCCGGGGCCAGCAGGGAGATCGTGCCGTGGACATTCTCCGCCAGGGTCTCCTCGCCCGGGGGGAGGAACTCCAGCTGGGAGGGGCCGGAGACTTCGAGGAAGGCCCGCTCCATGTTCGGCGTGGGGTTGGCCCGCTGCACCACATTGAGCCCGTCGCGGAGGAGCTTTTCGTACACGATCTCCGCGAGGCCGGTGGCGGAATGGTCGAAGCGGAGCAGGACCGTCTCTCCGGCGGTGAAGGCGGAGCTCCGGGCGGTGTACATCCCCCAGAGCATGACATCGGCGTATTTGCGCAATGTTTGGGAGTCGAGCATAGAATGGCCTCAAAAGAAAGGGTTGGCTCAGAACCGAGCCAACCCTGTATCGTGATCTTCGGTACAGGTCAATAAGCGGGGCTCGCCGGATCAGGCATTGAGCTCCCTCTCCCGGGGAAAGAGCGGGAGGTAGCGGTAGGCGAGGCTGACCACCAGGGCGGAGTAGCCCACCATCATGAACGTGGTGGCCCATTCCGTCCAGTGGGGAATGTAGGCGAACCACTGATCGAAGGGCATGACCGGAACGGCCAGGGTCTGTACGGCGAAGACGTAGCGGTTGACCACCACGCCCAGGCAGGTGAGCACGGCCCCGAGGGTGAGCAGCCCGGATCGGGACCGCAGGGAGGGCGTCATGAGGATGATGGCGGGCAGGATGCCGCCCACGCCCAGCTCGAGCCACAACAGCCACTGCCCGTAGAGCTGGTTGAACATTTCCTCGAAGGTGAAACCGGTTTTGGGGAGGACGCCGCTGGCCCAGGACCAGACGTCCAGGATGCGGAAGAAGAGATACACGCTGAGCAAGAGCCCCGAAATTTTGCCCAGAAGCTTCTTGGTGGAGAAGGGGACCAGCTTGCGTCCCGAGACCTTCTCCATGATCGTGGAGATGAGCATGATGAAGACCGGCCCGGAGGCGATGGCGGAGAGGATGAAGAGGAAGAAGGTCCAGGGCCAGATGAAGAAACCCTCCCGCAGGGCGAAGGGCCTGCCGAAGAGCACTCCGAACATGCCGCCCAGGGAACCCTGATGGAAAAAGGAGAGAAAGGCCCCCACGGCAGCGAAGAGGGGCATGGTGATGTGGAAGTTGTGTGCCAGGTTGCGGAAGAAGGGATTCCTGTGGATCCGGCGGTTCTCCAGGATGATGGGCACGAACTCGATGCAGAGCACGATGAGGTAGCAGGTGATGCAGAAGATGACCTCGGTGAGCATGGAGTGGACGTTGGCGTGCCAGTACCCGAACCAGCCCCGCAGGGGCTGGCCGATCTCGAAGGCCAGAAGCATCAGGGCCCCGGTATAGCAGACGAATCCCACGACCACCGCGAGATTGATGATGTTCTTCAGCTCGTCGAGGCCCAGGATGTACTTGAGGAAGCCGCTGAAGAAGGCACCGGCCCCGAGGGCGATCACGATCAGGTCAACAGCGATCCACAGGCCGAAGGCGAAGTAGTTGTCCAGATTGGTCACTCCGAGCCCGAAGCCGTAGATGAGGTATGCGGCACTAAGACCCCAGAGAACGAGCAGAAGGAGGACCCCGACCCAGGCCGCGAACTTGTACAGGGAGCAGCGCGTGACCCCTTCGGGAATGAGCTCTTTGTCCACCATGGGTTATTCCCCTCGCTGTTGATCCTTTTGTACGGAATTGTCCCCCATTCGGCGCACCCATGAGCGGCGACTGAGATAGTAGACCTGCGGCTCGGTGCCCAGTCGTTCCAGGAGCCGGAAGGCGTGCTCGCTTTGGGCCAACTGGTGTACCCGGTGGCTCGAGTTGTTCAGGTCGCCGAAGGAGATGGCGCCCGTGGGACAGGCCTCGGCGCAGGCGGGGACGTACTCCCCTTCGCGGAGGCGGCTCGGATCCCTGCCCTCGGCGCGGGCGCGCCGCTTGGCTAGCTGGAAGCGGTGGTGACAAAAGGTGCATTTCTCCACCACTCCCCGCATGCGCGTCGAGACGTAGGGTGTGAGGGTCTTTTCCATCCCCTTGGGCCACTGTGGGTCGTACCAGTTGAAGACCCGGGAGTGATAGGGGCACGCCGCCATGCAGTAGCGGCATCCGATGCAGCGGGGATAGATCTGGCTGACGATCCCTCCCTCTTCCTCCTTGGTGGTGGCGATGACGGGGCACACGGTGACGCAAGAGGGATTGCCGCACTGCATGCAGGGGCGGGGGAGGTAGGCGGTGTCGCTCTCCGGGTAGGGCTTGCCGTTGTCCAGCTTGTAGACAAAGAGCCAGTGCACGCTCTCCAGGCGGTCGAAGGAGCTCGCGGAAGGCGGGATGTTGTTCTCCGCCTGGCAGGCGACCTGGCAGGCCCCGCATCCCGTGCACTTGTCCACGTCGATGACCATCCCCCATCGGATCTCGAACTCCTCGCGGATCTGCATTGTCTCGGCCATGGTCTACCTCGCGGCCTCGATGTTGACGATTCGCATTCGGGGAGAGGGGCAGGATGCTATTTGGCTACCGGGCTCGCGACGGATCCGGAAGAGTCGCCGAACGTTGTCTCCCTTGCCGCGGCTGAACCGATCCCAGTCCGTATGGCCGAATCCTAGGGGGAGAACCGCGGCGTCCGTCATTACGCCCTCGTCCAGGGCGACCCTGGCCCGGCAGGAGCCGCCTGCGGAGACGATTTCCACGAGAGAGCCCTCCTTGATGCCGTTTTTTTGGGCCGTCTCCCGGTTGAGGCGCACGGAGAAGGTGTTGCCCTCGAGCTCCCTTTCCCGCAGGGTCTTGAGCCCGAAGGGCGGGATCGCGGTTCGCGGGGTCCCCGTTCTCCGGTCCACCTGGGGCACCAGGTGGACCTGATACTTGTCCCTGCCCCACTCGCGGGAGGCTTGGAGCATGTCCCGGATGCGGGCGTTGCAGAGCTCCAGGCCGCTCGGGGAGACCATGGTGTCGTTCTGCCACATCGTTCCGGATACAAGGCTTTCCCAGTCCGCGCCGAGGTACTTGGCCTTCTCTTTCAGCAGGCCCTTGTAGGAGCCGATTCCTGGATCGAGGCCGAGCTTTCGGTGCAGATCCAGGAGAAGATCCGGGATATTCTCCGTGGCGTGCACCGGCTCCGTTGCGGGCGGCCCCACGGAGTAGTTGGCCGCTGGCGAGGAAAAGGGGGTGAACGCGTCGTCGAGCCGCTCCAGGAAATAGTGATTGGGGAGCAGGAGGTCGCAGGACGCGGCGGTCTCGTCCATGAACTGGCTGAAGCTCACCATGTACGGGACCGCGTCCAGGGTCTTGTTCGCGAGCTCTCGATCCGGGAGGCCGTATGCGGGGTTGGTCTCGTAGAAGAGCATGAGCTCCGGAGCCTTGATGGAGCCGCGCGCAATCCCCTGCATCTCGGCGAGGAAGTTCCCGGCGAGCATCTCGGACCAGTAGGGGGAGTTGTGAAGGACCCGGGGAGGCTCGGGAATGCACTGCATGCCGCCGAGGGTGTTGAGCCGGCCCAGCAGCAGATTGAGGCAGATGCCGCTGTACACGGTGAAACCGGAAACATCGCAGGCGCCGGCAAGGGATCCCGGGACCGCGAGGGGCCGTTCGGCCCGCAGGAGCTCACGGGCGAGTCCCCGGACCGTTTCCCGGGGCAGGCCGGTCTTCTTCTGGGTCTGGACCGGGCTGTAGTTGCGCTGCACGAAGCGGACCAGCTCCTCCAGGCCGGAGAAGCTGCCCCGGGGAAGAGGACGATCCCTCAGGACGTGGTAGGCCACGGCCAGGGCCAGATGGCCCAGGCTGTCGCTGTGAACCGGGATCCACCTTTCGGCGACCGTCGCGGTGCTGTTCCGGACCGGTCCAGCGGAGATGAGCCGGAACGAGCCCTGGCCCCGGAGCTTCTGATGGTACACCGCGTTGCCCCAGGACTCCAGCAGATCGGGACCGAGGGCCAGGACCAGATCCGCTCCGGACAGATCGAAGCCGAGATGCCCGCTGCCGCCCATGAGCCCCTGCCAGGTGTGGTGGAACAGCGTGGCCTCGCCGGGATGGAAGAAGAACTTTTCGGACCCGAGCCCGCGCAGGAGCCCGGCCAGGATTTCGTTGGCCGAGCTGGTCTCGTCCCCGCTCACACAGGCCACTTGGTTTTCCTTCCCCCTGAGCGAGGACAGCTTGTCCGTGAGCTCCTGCGTGGCCTGCTCCCAGGACAGGGGGACGAAACCGTCACCCTCCCGCTTCATGGGCTCCTTGATCCGGGCCGGGCTGTGCAGGAGCTGGACGCTGCTGGCGGCGAGGGGGTCGATGCCCCCTCGGCTCAGGGGGTGATCCGGGTTCCCAGAGGCGGTGACCGGCATCCCCCCGACTGTCGTGATGCGGATGCCGTATTCCGGCTGGCCCAGCTTGGCCAGGGCGGGCGTGGATTGGAGCTCTCCCTCGGGGTTGCGGGGAATCCAGGGCCAGTTCTGGGTCCATATGGAGATGTCGTCGGTGAGCTTCCAGGGCAGGGGGGTCAGGCCCGTTCCGATGACCCCGCCGGCGACGAACTTGAGAAAAGCTCTGCGGTCCAGTGCCATGATGGCTGCTCCTGGCTATTTATGGCAAACGTAGCAGGCGTTGCTCGCGTCTTCCTCGGCGTGGCACCGCTCACACTCGTGCATCTTCATGGTGGTCCGGGTGTACCCGGTCAGCCGGTTGGTGTGCTTCACCGGCAGCTGCTTTGAGCTTTCCATATCCGGATGGCACCGGCTGCATGCGAAATCCTCGTGGGGGAGGTGGGAAAAGTACACGTTGTCCGGTTGCTCCTGATACACAGCCCAGGGAATTTCCCGGTCCTTTTCGATGTACTCCCGGACCAGCCTTTCCTCCTCCGGCGTGTCGCCCAGGGCGGTGTGGTGGCACAGGGCGCAGTCCTCGGTGGAGGGCAACAGATCGGCGTACACGCCCTCTTCCGTGTTGGAGTGGCACAACTCGCATTCGCCGATGTATTCCTGATGTAGCTCGTGGTTGAAGGGGAGGGGTTGCTCCCCGGCGGTGTACAGGATCCGGGGAAAGATGATCCAGCCCAGGATGAGAGCCGCAGCGATCCCCCAAAGAAAAGGCATGATCCCACCTTTCTTATCCCTGCTCACAAAGACCTCCTCTGGGGCTTGTCCGATTTCCGGCCGGAGCTGGTTCTGATCGTGGACGGATGCCTCCCCGTGCTGAGACTTTTGGGGAGAATATGTTCAATCATGTGGTGAGCTGTCGGGGCATTCATTGCAGGGCAAGCCCCACATGGGACCGGGGATGAAACTCGGCGCAATGGGCACCCGCCTTCGCCTCGCATTATCCTGCTTCGTTGTACCCGGTTGATTCCGGTGATGGTTCTTGGAGGGTCGTGACACTGATTTCATAATGAGGAAATTG
>CAYFSD010000075.1:0-7579 GCA_964345705.1 uncultured Desulfohalobiaceae bacterium | reverse complement strand
CCCTGCTAGGTCCACAGGTGCAGGACCAAGGGCAGGCTCACCGCGGACATGGCGGTCTGCAGGGTGATGATCGCGGCCATGAGCTCCTTGTCCCCGCCCAGCTGCCGGGCCAGGATATAGGAGGAGGTCGCGGTGGGCAGCCCGGAGAAAAGCACGGCCACGGTCAGGGCCGGTCCGGACACGCCGAAGAGGGCGCACCATAGCGCTGTCAGGGAGGGATAAAGCAGCAGCTTGAACAGGCTGCTCACGGCGATGGCCCCCGCATAGGAGGTGACCGAGCTCACGCGCAGCCCCGATCCCACGGCGAGGAGCCCCAGGGGCAGCGCCGCCCGGCCCAGGAGATCGAAAATCCGGAGCAGCGCCTCGGGCAGGGGGAAGGGGAGCTGGTTCAGCCCGAACCCGGCCACGCAGGCGAGGATCAGGGGGTTCCTCGCCACCTCCAGCAAGAGCTGGACCGGACTGGGGCGGCCCGACCCGGAAAAGCCCACCACCGCGGACACGCAGAGCAAATTGAGCAGGGGGATCATGCCCATGAGGGCCACTCCGGCCAGGGCCAGCCCCTGTCCCCCCAGCAGGGCGGACACCCCGGCCAGGCCCACAAAGGAATTCATGCGCAACCCGCCCTGAAAGACGGAGGAGAAGGCCGGACCGCTGAACCGGGTCACGGGCCGGATGGCCAGAAGCAGCCCGGCCAGGGCCAGAATGGAGAGCAGGATGGCGCCCAGCATGGGCAAGGCGTTCTGCCCCACCAGCTCGGCTTGGCCCAGGGTGTCCAGCAGGAGGGCGGGAAAGAAGATATAGTACGTGCTCCGCTCCACGTACCCCCAGAAGGGGGTGCCGGGGAACCCCCAGGCCCTGAGGGCGTAGCCCATGAGGATGATGGCGAATATGGGGGCCAGGGCGTTGAGCATGGATGTCGCGCTCCGAAATGCATCTGTTCAGGCGAGCCGGGCCTCGGGGAAATCCTCGACAGCGACCACCGTGCCCACCCGCAGATCCACCTTCTCGAAGTCCCGCCACTGGATGGGCTTCATATCCGCCCTCCTTGTCTCCCCCTGTTCAACCGTCTGCAGAGGAATCGTACCGTTCCTGCAGATCCCGGATGCGTGTGAGGATCCCCTCGCGCTCCCGACGCAGGCCGCGGCTCAGGTGCCTGTGGGTGGAAAAGAGGGTGCGGACCAGGACCTTGTCCCGATAGGCCATGATCCGCCGGCGATAGCGGAGACAGGCGAACCCGGTCCAGAGCAGGGCCGCGAGATAGAGGGCGATCCAGAGCGGGCTCTGCAGGACCGTGTGCCACAGGATCGCGGCGTAGAGGAAATAGGCCAGGGCGAAGAAGGCCACGCCCAGGGCAAAGGTGACAAACCCGCGGATAGCCTCCTCCCGGAAACGGCGGGAAAGGAAGAGGGTGGCCAGGTACGGGGGCAGGTTGTGCACGAAGCCGACCAGGGCAAAGGGGGCCATGAACACGGCGTACAGGGTCATGCGCAGGCGGATGAGGCGTTCCTGCACCGGCCTGTCGAAGCTGTGCCCCAGGTCCTCCCGCAGCCGGAGCTGGGCCATGTGCGATTTGTACCGCTCCACCTCCGCGCTCAGCTCGTCCACGATCTCCGGCTCCTCCTCCGCGGCCGCGGCGAGCACCCTGCCCAGGTGCTGACGTCCCCGCAGGGCCGTGTGCAGGTCCTTGCGCGGGCCCGCCTCCTCCGGGCGAAACCACTCCATCAGCCTTTTGCGGACCGCATCCGCGGCCTTCCGGAACAGGCCCGAGTCCGTTCTCCGGACAGGGAATCGGGGAGGCGCCTCCCTCTCTCCGTCCCTGAGCACGATCCGGCTCAAATCCCCGACCAACTGGCTCACCCGCATATCCTCGACATGCAGCGCCTGCCTTCTCAGCGCCTGCTGCACGTCTTCGGTCAGGGCCCGGACCGCCCTGTCCGGGTTTTCCAGGTGGGTCGCGGCATAATCGGTACTAGCCAGGGGCTGGTCAAAGCAAAGAAACACCGAGGTCAAAAAAAGCTCTCTGCTTTCGAAGTTGACCCCCACTGGAACCAGTTGCAGCCCCAGGCGGTATCCGTTCCGTGCCTCCGCCTCCAGGGCAATCCTGGCCACTCCGGTGCGTATCTCCGCGATCTGTCCCCGCGGGGAATTGCGGCCCTCGGGAAAGATGCCCACGCAGCCCCCGTTCTCCAGCACCTCGTACACCCGCCGAAAGGCGTCCTCGTTTCTGCCCTCCACGCGGCCGGCCTGTCCCGAGCGATACACGGGAATGACCCCCAGGGCCCGGAACAGAGAGGCAACGACGGGGAAGCGGAAAAGCTCGCTCTTGGCCAGGTAGTTGATTCGGCGGGGGACCAGCGCGGCGAGCAGAATTCCGTCCAGAAGGGACCCGGGATGGTTAGAGGCGATGATGAGGGGGCCGCGTCGGGGCACGTGCTCCAGGCCCATGGACTGGATATCCACGAAGTAAAGATGGGCCACGACGCGCATCAAGTGCCGCACCACGGTGTAGAGCCCCATACCCCGCTCCTGGGATTGTCGCCTCGTTCCACGCCAAGGGCCTCGGCCCGGGACGGAAGCGACCGAAAAACGGCGTTACCGCCTTCACCGCTGGAGCTGCGGGACCCAAGGGCCCTGCCGCTCCGTGCAGGGGCTTTCCCTCATCCCGTCAGCTGCCCCGACTTCTGCCAATAGCTGCGCACCGCCTCCCGCAGCGTCTGGGCCGCCAGATGGGCGCAGTGCTCCTTGTCCTGAGGCAGCCCCCCCAACAGGTCCAGAATGTCGCTGCCCTCGATCGCCGCGGCATCCTCCAGGTCCCTGCCCTGGGCCAGCTCGCAGGCCCCGGAGCCGCTGACCACGCTGGGACCGCATCCGGTGGTGGAGAAGCTGCAGGCCGCGATCCTGTGGCCCTCCACGCGGAGATAGATCTCCATCTCGTCCCCGCAGCTGCCGGTCAGGGCCCCGAAGCCGTCCGGGCTGTCCATCCGCCCGAAATACTCCGGGGCCTTCCAGCGACGGTACACGGCCTCGCCGAACTCGTCCTTGACCTCCTGATCGATGGAGCTTTGCATCTGCTGGACCAGATCATCCAAGGGATCCGTCATGACCTGTCTCCTCCTATCTGAAAGGAATGCTTCGTGATGGGCTCAGACCGAAAGTCGACAATCAGAGGTCGGCAGTCGGATGTCGGGTGTCGAAAATCTGAAAGCGAACCTCGGGGACATCGAGCAACGGACAAGCTGCCCCACCGACTCACTGACTCACCGAGGCACTGATACACTGATGCACCGGAAAGAGCATGGACCAAATCCGGCGGCAATGCAATGGCCCGCCCGGCGGAGCTCACGCAGCGCTTCATTCCAGAGCCCGGGCCAGGCCGCGCCCCGCCTCGCCGCAACGGGCCAGGACCTCCTCGGATTGGGCCACCGCGGCCTTGGCGAAGAAGCCGTAGGCACTCACCTCGTCCACCATCTCGTAGCCCAGGGCCTCAAGGGGCCAGCGCATGGCCTCCCGGGCAAAGCCCATGTCCCGCTCGCTCAGCTGCTCGCAGACCGCCGCCTGGACTGCCTTGCGCCCCTCTCCGTCCAGACGGCTGGAGTAGCCGCGGGGATGGTCCCGGGTGAAATCGAAATAGCAGTAGAGCCTGTCAATAAAGGCCTTCATCAGGGCGCTCACATTGTAGAAGTGAACCGGGCTGGCCAGAACGAGGCCGCGGCACTGTAGGATCTTCGGGTAGATGAGCTGCATGCCGTCCAGAAGCCTGGTGCACTCCCCGTAGCTACGGCAGGCCTCGCAGCCGGAACAGGCGGAAAAGGCGTAGTCGCGCAACTGGATCGTCTCCACCTCCGCGCCGGCTTCCTCCGCGGAAGCAAGCACGCGCCTGAGCAGCATATCGCTGTTGCCTCCGCTCCGGGGGCTTCCTCCCACTCCGAGGATTCGTGCCCGCATGCTTCCCTTTCTCCTTTTCCGCGTGACCATTCTCGGCTCTTTTGGACCTTTTCGCGAGAGCTCCCCTGCCCGAAGCCGCAACAAAACCTAGGGGCTGCTCTCCGGCGAGCCTACCCCTCAACCGGGATACCGACAACCGACTTGTAACACACCGGACAATCTGATAGAGAGAATAATGGACCCTGGTTTCTCAACGACTCACACCAAGCCAAAGGATGGACCGCCATGCGTTGCCTGATCGCCATGCAAAAGCCCGTGGCCCTGATCCTGATTCTGGCCCTGCTGACCGCCGTCTCCGGTCTCGGGCCCGCGTACGCCTCCATGGTGGGCACCTCCGAGGTGCTGGAAAAGGAGAGCCGGGCTCTGGACAAGGAGCGCGTCCTGAGCGCCCTGCAGCGTGAGCAGGTGCAGCAAAAGCTGCAGTCCTGGGGCGTGGATCCCGATGTGGCCCAGGCCAGGATCAAGGCCCTGACCGACAGGGAGCTGGCCAGCATCGCCCGGGACATGGACCGGCAGCCGGCGGGAGGCGGCGGACTGGGGACCCTCGTCGGAGCGGCGGTCTTCATCTTCCTCGTCCTGCTGATCACGGACATCGCCGGCTTGACCGACGTATTCAGCTTCGTCAAGAAGTAATGCCCTCCCGCCCCTCTCTTGCCCGGGCTGCCGCGCTGGTCTCGCTCTGCCTCGCGGCAGCCCTGGCCGCTGGATGCGCTCCCCGGGTGGGAGCCCCGGATCTCGCGCGCCAAGCGAACCTCCCAGCCCGGGTGCGCCTGGACTCCGTCCCCTTCCATCCCCAGGAGAAATATCAGTGCGGCCCCGCCGCCCTGGCCATGGCCCTGTCCTGGAGCGGCACGGAAACCACCCCCGCCGAGCTGCGAGACGCCGTGTACACCCCGGGGCGGGAAGGCTCCATGCAGCAGGACCTCAAGGCGGCGGCCCGCAGCCAAGGCCGTCTGGCCTACGAGATTTCCGGCATCGAGGAGCTGATGCCCGAGCTGGCCGCGGGGCATCCGGTGGTGGTGCTGCAGAACCTGGGACTCTCGTGGTTTCCCAAGTGGCACTATGCCGTGGTCGTGGGATACGATCTCAAGGAGGAGGAAACGATCCTGCACACCGGAATCACCCAAGCGGCGCGCAAGGATCTGGACACCTTCGCCGCGACCTGGCGGCGAAGCGACTCCTGGGGCCTGCTGGTGCTCGAGCCGGGGACCCTGCCCGCCACCGCCAAGCGGAAACGCTATCTGCGGGCCGTCCTGGGCCTGGAGCGGGCGAAGCGCTACCGGGCCGCCGCCCTGGGCTACCGCGCCGGGCGCGACCGCTGGCCGGACAGCCTGACCGCCGCCCTGGGAGAGGGAAACTGCCTCTACCGGGCGGGCCGGCACGAGGCCGCGATAAAGGCCTATAGACAGGCAGTGGAAAGCCACCCCGACTCCCCGGAGCTGCACAACAACCTGGCTCACGTGCTCCTGGAACGGGACAGGCCGAAAAAAGCCCTGGAGGCCGCGCGGAAAGCCGTGGATCTGGCGGACTCGGACCGCGGGACCTACCGGGAAACCCTCCGAGCCATCCGCAGTCACCTGCCATGAAGCGATCACTGGGGGATCAGTTGTCCATGGGCTCGAAACGGCCGGGGCAGTAGGGATCCCGGTCCCGGAAGACATCACCCCCCAAGCTGTGCACCACCGCCGGACAGCCGCGACAGACCGGCCCCAGGGGGCAGCCGAGGCAGTCCTCGGGAGCGCGCCTGTACGCCGCGGCGACGGGGCTGTCGTAGATCCTGGTCAGGCTCTGCTCCTGGATATTGCCCAAAGGAGAGGGGAACTTGCGGCAGGCGTGCACCTGCCCGTCGGGGAGAAGTGCCACAAAGTTGAAGGCCGCGCCGCAGCCGAATCCGGTGCAGCCGCCGAAGGGCTCGCCCCCTTGGGCCGCGAGGGCCGGATTGAGCAGATTGTCCTTCAGGCGCAGGACCGGGTTGTCTTCGGCGGCCTGGAGGTAGTCGCCGAGGAAGTCCGCGTACGCTTCCCTGTCCGGGGGCTGGAGAGAGGCCCCGGATCCGACCAGGGAGATCCGGTTGTAGGTCAAGCGATCGGCGCGCTCGCGCAGGACCTCGGCCAGGGGCAGGACTTGGCCCATGTTGGCCCGGGTGAGGGTGAGCATGACCTGGGAGGGGACCCCGTGCTCCCTGAGCCGGTCCAGAAAGCCAAGCACGCGGTCGTAGTGCCCGGCTTGGCGGATCCAATCGTTGTGCTCCCGCAATCCCTCCAGGCTGACCTGGAAGAGCGCCGGGGGCTGGATGGCCACGAGCCGCTCCAGGGTCCGGGCGTCCGTGGGGTTGCCCAAAATGGCCACCAGGAAGCCCTCATTCACTGCCGCCTGGTACAGCTCGAAGAACTCCGGATGCAGCAAGGGGTTGCCTCCAGTGAAGGTGATCTGGCCGCGAACATTCTTCTGGCGGCAGAATTCGGCCATTTCCCGCAAGATCCTCTCAGCGGTCTCCCTTTCCATATGCCGGGGCGCGCTGTCCCCGCCATAGCAGTGGCGGCACCGCATGTCGCAAACCTCGGTCACGTGCCACTGTAGGGTGAATATCTCCGCCGCCCGGTAGGCTTCTGCCAGGGAATTCTCCCCTGCCGCGACTTCGGGGGGACGCTGCAGCCCGGAAGCCGGGCCGAGGAGCAGCCCCTTCCGTCTGCTCCGCTGCAGGAGGGTGTACAAGAACGAGGGCCGCAGGCCGTGCTCCGAGGCGAGATCGCGGGCGTCCATCTCCTCGGCCACCATCTTCATGGCCAGGAGATCCTCGCTGCTCGCCACCTCGATCCGGACCCGCCCCCGAAAGGGATCCCACCAAACAAGGGACGTCGTTTCCTCCAAGGTCAACTCGGGATTCCCGTTTGCCGCGGCCGGCTCCGGCTCCCCTTCGGGGGCCGCGAGCTCCGTCAGGCCCTTCCACGACAGCTGGACCAGGGACAGTGAAGGATTGAGACTCAGCTTGGAGGGGTGCTTGGCCACATCGGGCCCCTGACGGCGACAGGCCGAGACAGCGCCCTCCAGCTCGGCCATCTCCGGCAGGAACTCCGGCAGGCCGTATCGCGCCACCAGGGATCTAAGCAGGCGAGGCAGGTCGTCGGGCTCGTCGCAGACCCGCCACAGCTCCTGACGCGCCTCCTCCGGCAGGCGCGCCCAGGTCCGGGGGAAGTCGCGGGAGAGCTCCTCCTGTGGGACGGAGGACATATGGGGACTCCTCAGTTCGTGATTGGTAACTGGTGACTGACACATTCCGAAGATCGGGGGCCGGACATACAATGTCGGACCATGGAGTAACTATTCATCACCCCAATGCCTTCGCGTCCGTCGGCCCGGGATTTTTGAATCAGCCGGCCTTCGGATCTGCTCTCTTTTTTTTCACCCGGCACTTTATGGTGTCCCGGATCCGGAATCACACGGGGAAAAACCACGAGGATGCCGGGAAGGGGACCTATTCAGAGCCGATGGCCAGTTGATTCAAAAACCCCGGGCCGACGGACGGATCGTAACTATTCACCACCTTGTCGAACCGTAAGCCGACACGGGGTATTTTGCCTCATGCAGCTCCGACTCTGGATTTTCTAACGCTCGCCACGTGGGGGCATCCCTG
>CAYFSD010000074.1:0-7662 GCA_964345705.1 uncultured Desulfohalobiaceae bacterium | reverse complement strand
TGGTGGCCAAGACCCTGAATGTGGCCGGAGTGAGCGTGGGCAAACACCACTACGCCGCCAACGGAAAGGAGGCCCTGGACATCCTGGAGGCAAACTGGATCGACATCGTTTTCGCGGACATCAACATGCCGATCATGGATGGCATTCAGCTCATCGACGCCATGCGTTCCAGGGGCCACCTCGCGGACATTCCCGTTGTGGTCATATCCACGGAGCAGAGCGAGGAACGGATCCGGGAGCTGCGATCCAAGGGGGTGAAGGACTACCTGAAGAAACCCTTCATGCCCGAACAATTCAAGGACGTGGTGTCCAATTACCTGGAGAAGGGATAATCCGAGGGAGGGGTCCCATGGATATCGTTACCCGACAGACACTGCAGGACGTCCTGTCCGAGATTCTGGAGCAATTTGCCTTCGTCTTCGCGGAAACGGAGCCCGCCCCCGTGGATTCGCCGCGGGAAGACGTCCCGCTTCTGACCTGGATTGGCTTCATCGGACAGAGGCGTTCCGGCCGCCTGACCCTTGCCGCGTCGCAGGATCTGGGTGCCGAAGTGGCGCGGAACGTGCTGGGCGAGGATGATGAAGGCAGCCTTCCCCGGGATGCGAACCGCAACGCCCTGCAGGAGGTGGTTAACATTGCCTGCGGCAATCTCCTGGCCCGGCTGTACGGGACCGAGGAGATGTTCGAGCTCTCCGTGCCCGAATGCCGAGAAATCTCCCCGGAAGAATGGAACAACATGGCCCGAGAGGAAGGAATGATCTCCATGAGCGCCGAGGAGGAGCCGCTTCTGGTCCTTCTGGAGGTCGAGGAGGGATAGTTGAGGGTTCACGGTTCCAGGTTCACGGTTACGGGTTTACGGTTCAAGAGGAAGAATGGCGACAGGATCTACAGGATGGACATGATGTTATAGAAAAGGAGAAGAGGAGATTCTCCTACTCCCCTCAATCCGGTCAACATAATCTTTTTTCTTGCGCCCCTTCACCCACTCAATGCAAGGATTGTTGTATTTGTGAACAGATTGCCCAAAAAGAAACGCATTGATTCAGGTGTCATCATTTCGTCTATCGAGTGGGTGAAGGGTTTCAGCGCGAGAATATCTCTTTCTGCTTATTGCAAACTGAGATACTGACCTACTGATCTACTGTTACACTGATACACTGACTCACTGATACACTGATCAACGGAGCAAAACGCATGATCAAAGTCCTCGTCGTCGACGACTCGGCCATTGTCCGCCAAGTCCTGGAACGGGAGCTGGGCCGGACCGAGGGCCTGGAGATCGTGGGCTCTGCCCCGGACCCCTACGTGGCCCGGGACATGATCGTCGAACGCCAGCCGCACGTGGTGCTCCTGGACATCGAGATGCCCCGCATGGACGGGCTGACCTTCCTCAAGAAGCTCATGCATTACTATCCCCTGCCCGTGATCATCGTCTCCTCCCTGACCAAGGAGGGTGCGGACCTGGCAGTGGATGCGGTCAACACCGGGGCCGTGGATGTGGTGTCCAAGCCGGGCTCCTCCTTCAGCGTCTCCGAGCTGGTCCCCTCCCTGATCGACAAAATCCGCGCGGCCGCACGGGTGGACATGCAGTCCTACATGCAGGGCCCGGCCCGGCAGGAAAGGCGCATCACCACGGAGCTGGCCCGGAGGAAGATCACCAACAAGGTCATCGCCATCGGCGCCTCCACCGGGGGAACCCAGGCCCTCGATGCCCTGCTGCAGCAGCTGCCGCCCCACGTCCCGGGCATCCTCATCGTGCAGCACATGCCGGAGAACTTCACCGCCTCCTTCGCCGAGCGGCTCAATGACCGCTGCGCCCTGGAGGTCCGGGAGGCCCGCGACAACGACTCCGTGGTTCCCGGAGTGGCCCTGCTCGCCCCGGGGAACCAGCACATGATCCTTCGCCGCAGCGGGGCCAGGTTCTACGTCAACGTTAAGCAGGGGCCCATGGTCTGCAGACAGCGGCCCAGCGTGGACGTGCTGTTCAAGTCCGTGGCCCAGAACGCGGGCAAGAACGCCGCCGGCGCCCTGCTCACGGGGATGGGCAAGGACGGGGCCGAAGGGATGCTGCAGATGCTGCAGGCCGAGGCCCGGACCATAGCCCAGGACGAAAAGAGCAGCCTGGTCTTCGGCATGCCCCAGGAGGCCATCAAACTGGGGGCAGCGGAGAGCGTTCTCCCCCTGAGCGCCATTCCCGGCAGCCTCGTGGAATGGGCCGATTCCCAGGGCTAATTGATACCACCGTTTCTCTGCGGTAGCATTGTCAAGCCTTCTCCAGAAAAACATTTGCTCTGAGCGGTTCATGACGTCCGCTTCATCCGGGATGGATCCCTCGAAAGGACTTCCCGGAACGGATGGAGGAATCCGGCGATGCCGATAGAATTTGACGAGCCCCTCACGGAAATCACCATCGACAACTATGTCTTCAAGGCCACATGGAGCGCCGTCGACGAAGAGGGTTGTATCCTTTGGGTACGTGATACGGCCTATATGGACGACTTCGAGGCGCTGGGCAGATTCTCCGGTTTCGACAGGCGAAAGATCCTGGAATTCGTCATCCGGTATGTCACAAGCTCGCAATTGCGGGAGGATATCAGCAAGAAACGATTCGAGCGCCACATGGAGGGCATTTCTCCCACGGTATTCCAGAACATCGAGGAGCTGAGCCAGGAGCGGAGGCAGAAGGCCTTCCGGGAGCTGTTCAATCTGGATAGTGTCCTGGACGAAGCCGTGGACCTGGATTGGAAACGACGGGTCATGGCCAAGAAGTTCCATCCGGACAAGGGCGGGGACACCACATCCATGTCCCTAATCAACGAGGGCTACGAGATCCTGAGTGATCGGGACGGAGACAGGGAGAAAAAAGGAGGGGGCTCCTAGCCCCGCATCGGGGTTCATAATCCCCGTATAAATCAGCTTGTTAGCACTTTTTTTATACAAAAAAAGCCGGGGAGCGATGTACAGGGCTGAACCCCCTGTACACCGCTCCCCGGCCCTTGAACCCTCTTCACCGTTGCCCGGGAGCCTTCCGATTACACCTGCATACGCATGATCTTGTCGTAGGCGTCCAGGGCCTCGCCGCGCATCCGCTTCATAAGCTTCAGGGATGTGCCTGCTTTTTCCATGTCGATCATCACTTCGTGGATACTGGTCTTGTCCCCGGTGGAAAAGTCCTGGATGGACTGATTGGCCTTGTCCTGCAAGGCGGCGGTATCTTGGGCAAACCCCTTGAGGGTTTCCAAAAACGATTCTCCGCTCTGCTGACGGCTCGAGGCACGCTCCACGGACTGAGCGGCCTGAGCCATGCCCTCGATTCCGGAAATTCCGCCGATCATATTCCAAACTCCCTGATTGAAACCTGTTCGTGCCTAGGGAAACGCCACTAGCTCGAGATCTGCATGCCGTAACGGGCCAGGCGTTGCGCCGACTTGATGCAGTTCACGTTGGCCTCGTAGGACCGCACCGCGGACTGCATGTCCGTCATCTCCTCCACCAGATTAATGTCCGGCTTTTGCACATAGCCCTGTTCATTGGCCTGGGGATGGGAGGGATTGTACACCTCCTTGGGCGGATCGTTGCTCTCCACGATCCGGTCCACCGCCACCCCTTGATTGGGGCCCTGCATGGTGGACATCAGCTGCCGGTCGAAGTGCTGCCCCGTGGTTCGAAAAACGGTGGCTTTCTCCCTGTAGGGGCCGCCCTCTGGGCTCTGGGTGCTGTTGATGTTCGCCAGGTTGGAGCTGATGGTGTTCAGCCTGATGTTTTGGGCCCGAAGGGCCGAGGAGCTGACATCCATGGAGTGGAAAACACTCATTCCTTCCTCCTTTCTTGTTCACTGCCCCCTGGCTTGACAGGGCGCATGCGGCTCGACGTTCTTCCCGCGCGACAGCCTGTTCCTGTCCCCGGATTATATTTTCGGCGCCTGGCTCTCACCCCCCAACATCCTTCACTGTCCATCGGTTATCCGTCTACTTGCGAAGGACGTATTGCAGGGAGCTGAACTTCTTTTTCAGCATCTTGGAGCTTGCCTCGAACTTGATCTGGTTTTCGGAGAGCTTCTGCATTTCCTGGTCCACGCTCACATTGTTCTGATCACCGATACGGCTCACGCTGGGGAAACGCTGCACCGTGCCATCCACATTGGGCGGCCCGCCGTGCTGTGGATAGTGCTGCGGCTTGCTGGCAACCAGGGTCACGTTGGAGTCGGAGATGCTGTTCTTCAGCTCCTGCTCAAAATCGAGCCTGGACGGAGCGTATCCCGGAGTATCGGAATTGGCGATGTTGGAGCTGATGATCTCCTGCTTGTCCTCCCGAAGATTCAACGTGTTGTGCAACACATGAAAGGTGTCACCGAATCCGATGCTTGTCATGTACCATCTCCTTCCCGGATGTCCGGCTACAGGCTCGCTCAATCAATGCTTCGCTCCATGTCGTGCATGGCCAGGCCCTCCCCGGCCAGAGTGTCCCAAAGGGGACTTTTCTTTGTATCGACGATTTCCCTCCAAAGTTTAGCCCCCTCCTGTTCGCGGCCGTTGTCCATGGCGATCTGACCCATGCGGTAGCTCGCCAGCTCCTTTTGATACCCTCTTTCCCGGAGGGTGGCGTACATGGGCCGGGCTTGCGCCCTGTTGCCCGTACGGTAGAGGGACTCGGCCCGCAGAAGGAGCACGTCCGAGGCAGCCATGCGCCACATGGGCTCGGTGGCCCTGGCCAGATACCGCTGGGCCTCGTTGTATTCCTGCAATGAGAAAAGGACCTTTCCGGCCATGACATCCAGCTCGCGGCTGACCGGTCGCTCGGGGGAACGCAGCAACTCCGCGGCTTTCTGTGTGCTGCCCTCCTTATTCAGGGCCTGGACCAGGAGATAATAGATACGCCTGCGATAATCCCCGTCGGGATACTCCTCCAGGTATTTCCTGGCGTAGCGCCGGGCCGTCCCAAATTCCTCCTGATCCAGATAGCTCGTGATCAAGCGGGGATAGACCCTTTGCCGTTCCTCCGGATGGCCCTGCATGCTCATCATGTATCGATACACCCGTACCGCCCGATTGGTGAAACCGAAATCGGAGAACGCCTCCCCAAGCTCGAAGAGAAAATCCAGGGAAAGACGAGCTCGGCGCAGGGTGTCCCTGTGGCGCTGCACCAGAGCCAGCGCCTCTATATGGGCCTCCTTGTCCATGAGATCCTGCACCACTTCGGGCAGTGTCTCCACCAACAGGGCTCTGGCCTGGGGAGCGAGCTCGCCGGCAAAGTAGTCCCGCAGAAATGGGCCGAGCCATTTCACAGCGGTAAAGGAATGATCCGAAAGCTCCGCGACCAGGATCCTCTTGAAGGCCGCCTCCTCCCTGATACAGCGCATGTCGGAGCCGCGGGCAATCCTTTTGTACTTCTCGGCGAGAGCTTTTCCCGACTCGTTCCCGTTCAGGACCCCCAAATCGGCCAGCTCCATTCTGGCTCTCCACTCCGCAGGTGTCCCAGGATATTCCTCGCGAACCTTCCTGAGGCCCTCTCTGGCCACAATCGGGGCGCCGCGCCGCAAGTTGGCCATGGCCGCCCCGAACTTGGCCATGGCGAGCTTTTCTCTATTCGAAAGCAGATCCTCGAGCTTGGAGTAATACTTCAGGGCTTTTGTGTATTCTTCGTTTTCGTAGGAATATCGCGCCAAAAGGGCCATGGCCCGAGGATGTTCTTCCAAGAGCCCGTTCGGCAAACGGTTCAGCCCCTGAATAGCTTCCTCCTTCTTCCCCACGGCGAATCCGGCCTGCGCCTTGCGCAGGGCGAGCAAATCCGTGCTGTTTGAGCCTTTTTCCGGCTCCTCGGAGGCAATGGCGTACGCCTCTTCCGCATGCCCCGCTCCCAATGCCGTCTCGATCCTCAAGAGCCTGGCCTGGGGCTTCCATTTTCGGGGAACATTATCCAGCGGCTCCAGCTCCAGAGCGCGTTCATGCGCCAGATGGGGATTTCCCGCGACTGCCGAGGCGTAGGCCCGCAAAAAGGTCAGGGCGCTCGCATAGTGAGCGGAGCGGGGTTCCGAAATGCGGAGCAGGATATCGCGGGCCCAAGCCACTTCTCCCTGGTGCAGCAGGATCTCCGCTTGCACGAAATCGCTCAGGAGCCGCTTTCTTCCGGAACCATCCTCAGTTGCGTTAGTGGACAGAGCCGCTCCGGCCCTGTCCCACCGGCCCAGCTCGGCCATGCGGAACATCTTTTCCGGGAGCAGTTTTTCGTCCCGGGAAAGTACAAATCCGGGAAAGGACGGCAACGTGTAGCGCAATTCGGGATCTATCCGAATGGGCCGCTCGAAGTCCCGGAAAAAGGCACGCCAGTTCCCGCTGTAGGGTGAGGAAATCCTCCTTCTGATCAGAACGCCCCTGTCCCGGTCGATGTGCAGACTGTCCCCTATTTCCGGTGCAATGGCGGGCCTGTCGCGCGGCTTTTGGGGTCGCGCAACCCGGAGGCGCAAACCCGGCTCATTTCCGGATGATGTCGAATATTCGACATCATCCGGAGGCCGCCGCAATACAAGGGAAACAATGGTCCTCCTCCCCTTTTCCGCGACAAGCGTGCGAACCAGATTTCCCGACGCTTCCAGCTTATCAAAGGTGTCCGCCACCCTGGTTTCGTAGAAAATGGCATCCACTCGCTGCCCGGATGTCTCAACCTTGTACTCCGGAACGGAGGACAAGCTGAAAATGTACTCCGTCGCTTTCCTCTCTCGGGTTTTCTCGATCTGGTACAGCGTGGACTCTTCCTGTGCCGCCGGTTTTTTCGTGCCGACCAGGAACAGGCACAGAAAAAGTACGGCGAAAATAAGCTCCCCTTTTTTGAGCATGGCCTCGCCTCCTTTTCCAAATCCTTAGCAAGAATTGAGCCAAATGGGCACAATGAGCCCGAGCGGGTTTGACCTTTTCGAGACAGCGGAGCAACTGGAAAATTTGGGGCGCCCCGCTAAACAGCTTGGAGAAACCGTCGATACTCTTACTAGATAATCAGCCGTTTCCCCCGAAATGGCAAATGGTCTCCACCCCGGAACGGCCTCGAGGCCCTCGTTCGATCAAGGGCGCGCTCAATGCCCTTCACCGCGCCGCTCGCGTCGTGGCGATATTTTGACAGAGTCGGGTTTTCAGCCCCGAAAGATGTCGAAATGGTCGCTCTCGTGTCACGAATACCCGGGCATGGCCCTGGAATGCGGGAAGGCGGGGATATTGGCAGGGTCTTTGCTTAAAGATGGGATCAATATCGACAATCAAGCAAAAAACGCAAGGAGCACGTTATGGGTAAGTCGGTTCTCATCGTCGACGATTCCAAGACCATGCGCAAAATCATCACCAAGACACTGCGCCAGATCAATTCCGGAATCGATACCATCTCCGAAGCCGAGGACGGCCAAGCGGGGCTGGATCACCTCCAGCAGGAGAAGCCGGACCTGATCCTGTGCGACGTCAACATGCCCAATATGGACGGCATCGAGTTTTTGAAGCAGCTCTCCTCGGACGGCAACCTGAAGAGCATCCCCGTGATCATGATCACCACGGAAGGCGGGAGTGACGACGTGGTCCAACAGGTTCACGACCTCGGCGCCTCCGGGACCCTGGGGAAACCGTTCTCCGCGGACAAACTGGAAGATCTTCTGCACACCATCCTGTAATGCCATAATAACTG
>CAYFSD010000073.1:5534-7664 GCA_964345705.1 uncultured Desulfohalobiaceae bacterium | reverse complement strand
TGGGCGTAGGTGTCGTTCAGCTCCTGAATATAGCGCTTCACATCCTGGCGAACCCGGGTCAGCGCCGCCCTGCTCCGTCTGCCCCATCCCACCGGCCGATTCCGGAACAGGCTGGAGCACCACCGGCTGTTTCTCATGAAGGCGGACAGATAGTTTTGCCGCTCCCGATCCGGCATTTTCGCCGCCAGCTTCTCCGCCACGCTTCCCGCGGCCTTGCGCCGGATGGCAAAATGGCCCCAGCCCAGGATAAAGACGACGATCCCCAGGAGCACATACACTCCAGGCGTTGTGGTCAGCCACGCGGGAAGCCCCAGCTGAAGCTGAAATCCGTTCCAGTATCCGCCCCGGATGGTGATTCCCAGGAACAGGGCCAGGAGCACCCCGAGAACGATCCCTTCCGTGACGAGCACCCGGCGCCGCCAGTGCCGGAGGAAGCGGGTAAGGGCCGGCACCACGGTCTGCTCCAGGTGATGGGCGGACTCCTCGAGCATCCCCACGATCCGGTAGGCCCGCTCCACCTGCACCTGCTCCATGCGCTCGTAAATGGCCCGAAGCCCCTCCTCGGCCTTCTTGTTGAAGCGGTTGCGCAGGGACGCGTCCTGGATGGGAGAGGCTGCGTTCGGATCAAAAATGCTGAAGGTCCGCCCCGCGGTCAGGCCGCTCTGGGCCAGGGCCCGCTGCCAGGCGGCGAAGACCTCTTCCGGATTGTCCTCCCCCGCTGTGGCGTCGATCTGGTTCAAAATAAAGAGGAACTTGTTCGCGTCCCTGCGCTGCAGGGTGTCCCGCACCAAATGGTTCAAGGTGTCCTGCATCGACCCGGACTCGGGATGGCGGGCGTCGAAGAAGACCAGGACCAGATCCGACAGGTCCACGATCCGGTCCGTAATCCGTAAAGTAGAGGTCCGCTGGGCGTCCGCGTCGAAACCGGGGGAATCGATCAGGATCTTGCCCTTGAGCTTGGAGCTGGGGCAGGTCTTGAGCTGCACGTAGGCGTCCACGTGCTGGCCCTCTCCGGGGGCCACCTCCTCTATGGCGTCTCCGATGCGGTACAGGGGAAAGCGCGGGTCCGAATCCAGCGCCATCCCCGGCAGGACATGCACATCTTCCTGCCCGGTGTAGCAGACAACGGTGAACTTGTCGTCCACCGCCTGATTTCCGGTGGCCTGCAGATGATATCCCAGATAGGTATTGAGAAAGGTGGACTTGCCCGAGGAATAGGTTCCCAGAACGGAGATGAGCGGCCACCAGGGCGTGCGGAGAGCATAGGACTGGTCCCGGAGGAGGAACCCCATCCTGTGGCCCACCCGATCCAGGCTGCGAAAGCTCTTCACCACCTTCTTCAGTACCGGATTCTCCTGTTGCAGATGTTCCTCCAGCCGACTCATACGCTGACCGAGCTGATCCCTGCGGCCCATGCTTCCCCCTTGGGTGCTTCCCTCGTTTCCGGTCGAAAGGGCTGTCGTCCCATGCGTCCCCACGCTACTCTCCAGCGACTTTCAGCTCCTGGCCCGGCTGAATGTATTCCTCTTCCCCGATCCCGTTCCATTCCCTGAGCTGCTCCACGGAGACACCGTAGCGCTGGCCGATGCTGAAAAGGGTCTCCCCCTGCTCCACCGTGTGCCGTCTCCTTTCCTGCCGTGATCCGGAATCCGTCGTCTCTTCCGGCGCTCCCGCAGCCCCGCCATGCGACCCTTCGGCCAGCTTCTCCTCCAGACTGGCGAGACGCCTCTCCAGGTCCGAAACCGCCTTCCTGAGCTTGGCCAATTGCTTCTGGTCCACTCCCGGCGAGGAGAAGGACTCCTGCATCTCGTTCACCTTTTTCAGGACCATGCTGTGTTGGAATTCCAGCTTGTTTAGACGCGCCTCGATGCCGTCGGACGCATTGCTGTCCTTCGCCGCCTCCCGCTGCTCTTCCGATCCACACATGACCGCGGAGAGCAGCAGAAGGAGCAGGATCGCTCCGCCGCCGATAACCAGGGGCAGGCGATATCTCTGCACCTGGCTCAGCCAATCCGGCGTCCTTTTTCGGCCCCGCGGGCCCTGCCTGTTATCTGTTTCGCCCAGATCGTCCAGGCGCGGTCCTTGCTGGGCCATACTCCCTCCCTGTGTCTTTTGAAATGAGACGCACCG
>CAYFSD010000073.1:0-5434 GCA_964345705.1 uncultured Desulfohalobiaceae bacterium | reverse complement strand
AGGGATGCCCCCCTTCCGGTTGTCCGGATCGGGGCTTCCCCCGTCCAGAGAGCACAAGGCCTCCTTCAGACGCCGCAGGAAGAGAGCGCGGCGCTCTTCCCCGTCCTCGCCCGGCTCGGCTCTTTTGCCTTGCATACCGTGCTCCTTCGGTGATCCGTGGACCGCATGGGCGCCCATTCCGCCAGTCGTTTCCGGAAAACCGGGAACTCGGATAAATTACACAGTTCGTAGCATACTCTAGCATATTCCCTGTTGCGACTCAATTCCCTGGCCTTTTGCCTTCTCCAAAATTGTGTAGTATAAGGTATGTTTTGTGTAATCTGGAGAGCAAAGCGGCACGTGAGCTTTCTTCGAAGATTGGGGACAAGGAGGTGGACATGCCCCCGGACCTGGGACACGCGATCGAACAGGCGCTTCATGCCGGGGCGCGCGGTCTGGACGAGCTGGAAAGCAAGGCCTTCCTGCGGCATTACGGCATCCCCTGCGTCCCAGAGCGCACCGCCGCTTCCGCGGAGGAGGCGGTGCGGGCCGCGGAGGAAACGGGATATCCCGTCGTGCTCAAGGGCCTGGCCCGGGATACGGGACACAAGACCGAGGCCGGCCTGGTCCGGCTGGGACTGGAGCATCCGGAGGCGGTCCGCCGGGCCTACGAGGAGATGGAGCGCGTGCCCGGGCTCCGCGGGGTGCTGGTTCAACCCCGGATCAAGGCGGAGCGGGAATTTTTGGCCGGCTTTTTCCGGGACCCCCAGTTCGGTCCGGTGATCATGTTCGGCCTGGGCGGGATCTTCGCCGAGGCCCTGTCCGACGTCAGCCTCAGGCTCGCGCCCCTCGACGAGGAGGAAGCGCGGGGCATGCTCACCGAGCTCCGCGGCAGCAGCCTGCTGCAGGGCACCCGCAATCAGCTGCCCGCGGACGAGAACGCCCTGGTCCGGACCCTGACCGGGCTGGGAGCCATGGCCCGTGACTTTCCGGACATCCGGGAAATGGACGTCAACCCCCTCTTGATCACCGCGGAGGGCGAAGTGTTCGCGGCGGACGCCCTGGCGATCCCCGAGCGCCGGGAAGGCCCCGCCACGGCCAGGCCGCCCGTCTCTCCCCGAATCACGGAACAGTTCTTCCATCCCGGCAGCGTGGCCTTCATCGGCGCCTCCGCACGGATGGGCAAATGGGGCCACCTCCTGCCCACCAACGTGATCAGCGGCAACTTCCGGGGAGCGGTGTATCCGGTCAATCCCAAGGCCGGCACCATCGCGGGGAAGCAGGCCTATCCGTCCCTGGAGTCCCTTCCGGAGACCCCGGATCTGGCAGTGGTCACCCTTCCCGCGGCCAAGATCTCCGGCCTCCTGGACGAGATGCACCAGAAGGGCGTCACCCGCATGGCGCTCATCGCCTCCGGTTTCGGCGAAACCGGCTCCCAGGGCCGAGAGCTGGAACAAGAAATGGTGGACAAGGCCAACCGCCTGGGCATCACCGTCCTCGGCCCGAACACCATGGGGCTGTGCAACCCGCATCACAGCTTCTACTGCACCGGCTCCATCGTCCAGCCCAGGCCCGGCTCTACGGCCATGATCTCCCAGTCCGGGAACATGGGGGTGCAGCTCCTCTCCTTCGCCGAGCAGCAGGGCATCGGGATCCGGGCCTTCTGCGGCTCGGGCAACGAGGCCATGCTCAGTGTGGAGGACTACCTGGACTACCTCGCGGAGGACAAGACAACCCGCACCATCATGCTCTATCTGGAGAGCCCCAAGGACGGGAGCCGCTTCCTGGAGACCGCCCGAGAGGCCTCCCGGAACAAGCCCATCGTCCTGCTCAAGGGCGGGAGCACCAAACAGGGCGGCAAGGCCGCGGCCAGCCACACCGGGGCGATGAGCACGGACAGCGCCGTCTTCGATGCCCTCTGCCGCCAGGCGGGGGTGGTCAAGGTGGACGGGCCCATGGATCTTCTGGACCTCACCGCGGCCTTTTCCTCGCTTCCCCTGCCCCGGGGCAGGCGGATCGCCGTGGTCACCCTGGGCGGGGGCTGGGGGGTTATCACCGCGGACATGTGCGCCCAGCACGGGCTCGAGCTGCCCGAGCTGAGCCCGGAGATCCTCGGCTTCCTCGACGCAGAGCTCCCCCCGTACTGGAGCCGCTCCAATCCGGTGGACCTGGTGGGGGAAAACGATCTGGAGCTCCCGGTCAAGACCCTGGAACGGCTCGCCGCCTGGGACGGCTGCGACGCGATCATCAATCTGGGCATCATGGGCAGACGAGCCTTTGTCCGGGATTACCTCAACGCGGTGCGCCGCACGGATCCCGCATACTCCGAGGAATATTTGCAAGAGGCGGATCGGGCCCTGGAACGCTTCGAGCGGGACTATGTCCAGGCCGTGGCCCGCCTCATGGAAACCCACGGAAAGCCCATCTTCGGGGTGCGGCTGCAGTCCGGGGGAGCGGACAGAACCATCGAGGAGGCCGAGGGATATCGCTATCAGAGCGTGTTCTACCACACCCCGGAAAAGGCGGTGAAGGCCTGCGCCATGATGTACCGCTACAACTGCTTCCTCAGCGGAACATGCGGGAGCTGATTCTTGGCAGGCGCAGCCCCGGCCCTCTCAGAGACCCAAAGGATCGATATCATGCCCAGCTTCGAGCAAGGCCCCATCCGACCGCCCAGCGAGGCGGGCAGCCTGCTGCTGCGATTCACCAGGAACTGCCCCTGGAACAAATGCGCCTTCTGTCCGGTGTACAAGAGACAGCGCTTCAGCCGCAGGAGCCTGGAGGAGATTCTGGAGGACATCGACGCCGTGGCCCGGATGCTCTCGGAAATGCGCGACTTCGCCCGCTCCCTGACCGGCGGGGAGGAGCTGGACAGCGGGAGCATGCAGCGCATCCTCTCCAGCGGGAGCTGGAGCGAGCAGTACAAGCAGCTCGCCTTCTGGATCCTCCAGGGCGAGGGAACGGTTTTCATCCAGGACGCGAACAGCCTCATCCTGAAAACGGAAGTGCTGGAGCAGGCCCTCACCGCCCTGCGGAGCCGAATCCCCCAGGTCCGGCGCGTGACCATGTACGCCCGCAGCAATACCACGGCCCGCAAGAGCGAAGAAGAGCTGAAGCGTCTGCGCGCGGCTGGTCTGGACCGGCTCCACATCGGCATGGAGAGTGGATCGGACCGGGTTCTGCGCCTGGTGAACAAGGGAGCCAGCGCAGAGCAGCACATCGAGGCGGGCCGCAAGGCGGTCCGGAGCGGCCTCTCCCTGTCCGAGTACATCATGCCCGGACTGGGGGGCAGGGAGCTGTCCCGGGAGCACGCCCTGGAGACCGCCCGCGTGCTGGACGCCATCGATCCGCACTACATCCGCCTGCGCAGCCTGCATATCCTGTCCGGAACGGAGCTGGACGCCATGCGCAAACGGGGGGAGTTCACCCCGATGGACGACGACGAGGTGGTCGCCGAGATCCGGCTGCTCATCCAGTCCCTGCGGGAAACCACCGCCGAGCTCGCCTCGGATCACGTGATGAATCTGCTCCAGGAGGTCCAGGGTCGCCTGCCCCGGGACAGGGAAGCCATGCTCCGGGTGATCGACGACTACCTGAGCCGTCCGCGCGAGGAGCGGCTGCTCTACCGGCTGGGCCGCCGAGCCGGGAGCCTCGTCTCCCCCGCCCAGCTGGACGAGCCCGGAACGCGGCAGCAGCTGGAGCGGGCCCGCAAATCCCTGGAGGCCCAGGAAGGCAAGGATCTGGAGGCCATTATCTCCGATATGGTCAGAAGCCACCTCTGATTCCCGCGAACCAGGACACGGAACCAAGCCGCGACTATGATCAACCTGGCCCCAACCCTGGAAGCCGCGCTGGGCACCTCCCTGTTCTTCTCCGTGGCCATCTGTTTCGGAGGGGGAGTGCTGGCCAGCCTTTCCCCGTGTGTGTATCCCCTGCTCCCCATTGTGGCCACCTACGTCGGCTCCCGCAGCATGGGCGACCCGACCCGGACCAAGGCCTTCTTCATGTCCCTGGCCTACGTCCTGGGCCTGGCGGTGGTCTATACCGGCCTGGGCATGGCGGCCGCCCTGACCGGCAGCCTCTTCGGCGGGATCGCCAGCCATCCCTGGGCCCGAATCGTGGTGGCCAACATCTTCATCCTCCTGGGCCTGAACATCCTGGATGCCATTCCCCTGCCCTTTTTCTCCGGCGGAGGGAGCACAGGAGGCGGACAGAAGGACAGACAAGGATTCTTCGGCGCCTTCACCCTCGGCGCGGCCTCCGGGGTCGTGGCCTCTCCCTGCACCGCCCCGGTTCTCGGCGTCCTGCTCACCTATGTGGCCACCACCCAGAACGTGGCCCTGGGAGGCTCGCTGCTCTTCGCCTTCTCCCTGGGATTCGGGCTGCTCCTTTTGCTCGTGGGCACCTTTTCCGGCATCATGACCGCGCTGCCCAAGCCCGGGAACTGGATGAACCTGCTCAAGAAGGCCCTGGGGATCATCATGATCCTTCTGGGAGAATACTACCTGGTCCTGGCCGGACAGGTCATGTTCTAGGGCAGGGTCCATGCCCTCCGGCTTCAATGTCCGCTCCATCCGCAACCCGAACAAGGAAGGCCACGCCATGCGACAGAGCGCCTTGATCCTTTGCCTGAGCCTGATCCTGCTCTCCGGAGCAGCCCTTTTTTCGGCCGGTCCGGCTGGCGCCGCTCAAGCGCCCGCCTTCGAGCTGACCACCCTGCAGGGACAGGACATGAGCCTGCGGGACCTGACCGACGGGCGCCACGCGCTCCTGGTCTTCTGGACTACCTGGTGCCCCAGCTGCAGGCAAACCATGCCCGAAGTGGACCAGCTCGCCTCAAAGCACAGCCGCGACGATCTGGCGGTCCTGGGGATCAACGCCGGATGGAATGACTCCTCGCAACAGGCGGAGCGCTTCAGGGACAAGCACGAGCTGGGCTTTCCCATCGCCTTCGACGAAGCGGGCCGGATATCCGGAGAATACGGGCTCCGCGGCGTCCCCACCCTGTTCCTGGTGGGTCCGCAGGGGACCATCCTTTATCAGAGCTACAGCGTGAACGAACAGCTGCTCCAGTCGCTGAAGGAGATCACCTCCGAATAACCCCGCACCCCGCGAGGCCGCACCACCCCGCGGCCAGGAAGCTCTTCGAGCTCATGTCCGTTCCCATGGACGACATCTCCTCGCAGAACAAAAAGATGTACCAAGGCGAGGACGACCAGGAGGACATCGAGCGCCACGCCACCGAGTGGATCCGGGAGCACAAGGAGCAGTGGATACAGTGGCAGCAAAAGGCCCGACAGGCCGCCAAATAACCTCTTCCCGGACCTATGACTGCCAAGGCCCCGGCCTCCCTTTGGGAGACCGGGCCTTTTTGTGCCATTGCCCCGCCCCTTCCGGATTGCTATCCTTCCTCAAGCGGCTCTTTCCGGGCGCTCCATCTAGGAGCTCGGATTAC
>CAYFSD010000072.1:0-7673 GCA_964345705.1 uncultured Desulfohalobiaceae bacterium | reverse complement strand
GCCAGCTGATTCAAAGACCCCGTGCCCGTGAAGGCTGAGGCATTGGGGTGGTGAACAGTTACGCGAAACAGGAAAAAGGCCTTCGCAGCGCAGGGTGTGGAGAAAGGGGGTCGGGTTCCGTGGTGGCACGATGCGGGGCTCAAGGTTCCCCCATCCTTGCAGTCATTGGCACCAGGGCGTTTCGGGCGGCTCTTGAATCCTGTCCGGGGAAGGGGTATGTTTTTCGGAAAGCCAGAGCACGACAACCACAAGGCGAGGTCATGAACAAGGAATCGGATGCTGCCGTCACCTTTCAGCCCGTTCGGCCCAAGAGCGTGGCGGAACAGGTGTACGAGCAGCTGCGCGACCTCATATTCCGGGGCCAGTTCAGCCCCGGGGACAAGCTCCCCCCGGAGCGGGAGCTGGCCCATACCCTCGGTGTGAGCCGGCCCACGATCAAGAGCGCCATCAGCAAGCTGGTGAATATGGGGCTTGTGGAGCAGCGCCAGGGTCAGGGATCCTTTGTCCGCTCCTTCTATTCCCAGTACCTGGACAATCCCCTGCGCGAGCTCATGGATTCCCGAGAGGTCTATCTGAGCGATCTCCTGGAGGTACGAAGCGGGCTGGAGGTCCACTCCGTGGGCCTGGCGGCCAAGCGGGCCACCGCGGAGGACCTGTCGGTCCTGGATACCTGTCTGCGGGACATGCTGGACAAGGTGGAGCAGGGCCTGGTGAGCGCCGAGGAGGATGTGGCCTTCCACATGAATATCGCCTACGCCACCAAGAATCCGGCCCAGATCTTTCTCATGAAGCGTTTCTACGAGCTGTTGTTCTACGGCATCCGCGAGAGCCGCTTCTACCTTCTGGAAAGCGGCAATCTTGAGGAGATGGGCCAACAGCACTCGCGCATCCTGGAGGGCATCCGCAACAGGGACGAGGAAGGGGCCAAGGAGGCCATGAAGGAGCACATCCATTTCGTGCGGGAGTTCTGTCGGCAGCGCGAGCTGTGAGCCCTCCGCGATTCAATCCGGACAGGTCACTCCCCTTCGTCGGAGTCGGGAATGGAGAAGGGATAGCGGGTGCCCTGGGGCGCCTCCTCCTTCGGCTGCTGCGGAGGCGGGCCGGTCAAGGGGGATTCCTCCAGGGGATGGAGCGGAATCCCGATGCGGAAGGGCTGAAAGCGGCCTTCCCGGATCTCGCAGAGGAAAAGGCGGGGCATGACTGAGGCGATTTCTCCGTTGCCGAGCTCCACTCCGGGAAGGATGAGGCTGTACAGCCCGTCGGGGAGTCGCTTGAGATCCACCGGGGGAACGATTCGGGATTCCTTGCCTGAGCGGCGGAGAAGGCCCAGGAAGGGGAGGGGCTTGGATTCCTGGTTGCGAACCCGGGCCCGCCAGATGCCGTCGCCCGGCTCCTTCCAGTCCTTGGGGAGGTAGGCCAGCACCCGGGCCGTGACCTCCTGCCTGCCCCAGAAGGTGTACAGATCCTTGCGCGAGCCGCGCCAGGTCAGAACGGTCCCGTTGCGGGGATCTTCCGGGACGGAACGCTGAGAGATCTCCCTGTCGATATCCGGCAGCGGATCGTAGGGGGATGCCGAGCATCCCGCCGCGAGCAGGCAGAAGAGGGCGAGGGGAAGCAGGAGCTGCCAGACGGTGAGGTGACGGATCATGTTCGAGCCTCTTCCGGGCTTATGACGTCGTAAGGAGATGCTTGAGGTCGGTGAAGGGCGGCTGAGGCGAAGTCAGCGGATGCCGCCAAAAAGGGCAAGGGGTGGTGCGGCGGGTTTTGCCCCGCCGCACCACCCCTTGGTCCTATTTCGGGATCACTCCCCATAGACGATGGTGGTGTACTCGGAATAAAAGCCGAGAACGTTCATGCTCTGGCTGTCCACATGGTGGATCTTGGTGATGTTGCCGTTTTCCGCCGCGGCCTTGATGGACGCGTCGCCGGTGCCGACGACCAGGATGCCCTGGGCCTTGGCCTTACCCACCTTGGTCGCGCTCGCCTCGGTGTCGAATCCGGCCACTGGGCCCTTGAGATCCGTGCTGATCGGCGCGGAAATCGGTCCGCTGGCATAGGTGCAGCCAAAGAGGAACATGGCCGCGACTCCGAGTAGCAAAAGCTTGGTGATACGCATAACTTCCCCCTCCCTTGATTTGTGGATCCTGAGCGGACCCGTTTCGGTTTTTCGCCTCCCTGACGGCAGGGTGCGGAAGAACCGGGACCCGCTCGTAGTGATCGAGACAGACACCTCTCGAATTATTTTTCATTTTACGTGAGGCAAGGGAAAAGTCAAGCCCGTTCAGGGAATAAGCCGTGCCCAAGCTGAGTTGATTCAAACAACCCCGTGCCCGTGCCCCTTGCCCGTGGACGGATCAATAAGGTGGTGAATCGTGGCCCATTGTTCAGTGAGTCTGTTTCCCCTCCGTTGATCCCGACGTCTTTTGGCTTGTAAAGGCCCGGTACAGGGCCTCTTCCTCCTCCGGGCCGACGTTCACTCCGGACTGCTCGATCAAGCGGGAGAAGAAGTCCCGCATCCCGCTTTTTTCCAGGGTCAGCACCACGCAGAAGTGCTTTCGCTCCTCGAACTTCTCGTAGCCCATCTTGCGGGGCTCCATGCCCTCCAGGGCTTCCCGGATGAGATCCGGGGAGGCGCCGAGGAAGGGCTGATCTTCTGCTGAGGGCTCGCCCTCCGCGAAGCGCTTGTCGTACGCCGTCTTCACTGCCTCGATCCTGGCCTGCAGCTCCCGGGAGAGCTGTCGTTTGGCGCGGGCCATGACCTCCCGGCGATCACTGGAGTACTCCCGGGAAGCCACAGTGCACTCCGCGGCGGCGATCCCCTGATCCGCTTTCGGGTGGGCCACCCACTGGGGCACTTCCCCGACGCCGACCGGGGTCTGCCTTTTTTCCGGCGCCCCGCAGGCGACCAGCAGGGCCAGACCCACCGCGAGAAGGGGCAAGAGGCGTTTCCATGGCATGGCTCGTTTCCCTTCGGGCTTTTTATGCGCGAGAGTCCCGGCCGCTCTCCTTCGCCAGCCGGGAAGCTATTTCTCGATGCCGGTCCTGGCCTGGACCCCCTGCTGGTAGAAGTGCTTCACCTCCCGCATCTCCGTGACCAGGTCCGCAACCTCCTGGATCTGCTCCGGGACCTTGCGTCCGGTGATGATGAGCTCCACGCCCGGGTCCCTCTCCCGGATCAGGCTCAACACCTCCTGCAGATTCAACAGGTTGTACAGGAGGGCGATGCTGATCTCGTCCAGGATGACCATGCCGTACTCCCCGGAGCGAAGGATCTCCCGGACCTCCTCCAGGCCTTCCCGGGCCAGCCGGCAGTCCTCTTCTTCGGGCTCGCCGTGGATGAAGCAGTTGCGGCCGTACTGCTTGATATGGATCAGGTCGGAGAAGCGGGCCAGGCTGTCCAATTCGCTGTAGTGCATGCCCTTGACGAACTGGGCGATGTACACCTTCCATCCGGCGCCCGCCGCGCGCAGGGCCTGGCCCATGGCCGCGGTGGTCTTGCCCTTGCCGTTGCCGGTGTAGACCTGGACGTATCCCTCCATGATCAGCTCCTTTCGTATTTGGCCATGTACCCCCTGGGGGTGAGCATGGCCCGGTTCAATCGGACGGTCTGGGAATTGCCTATGATAACGGTGGTGAACATATCCACCTCTTCCGGGTCAAGGGTGTCCACGGTGGCGAGGTGAACCGACTCCCCCTCGCGGGCCGCGTTTTTTACCGTGCCCACCGGGCTCTCTCCCTCTCCACAGGCGCGGTAGATCTCCAGGACCCTTGGCAGCTGCCAGTCCCGCTTCTTGGAGCGGGGATTGTACAGGGCCAGGACGAAATCGCCCTCCAGGGCCGCCCGGACGCGTTTTTCGATGGTCTCCCACGGGGTGAGCAGATCGCTCAGGCTGACCACGGCGAAGTCGTGCATGAGCGGGGCCCCCAGAAGGGCCGCGGCGGCGCAGACTGCCGGAATGCCGGGGACGACGCGGAAGGGTATCGTCTCCAGGCTCCCGCGCTCCCGCAGGATCTCCAGAAGCAGGCCGGCCAGGGCGTACACCCCGGGATCGCCGCTGCAGACCACGGCCACATTCGCTCCAGCCCGCGCTTTGTCCACCGCCGTGCGGCAGCGCTCGATCTCCCCGGTCATGCCCGTGCTGACCACGTCCTTGCCCCGGAGCAGGTCCTCGGACAGGAGGCGGATGTAGGTAGTGTACCCCACGATGCACTCCGCCTGCTCCAGCGTGTCCCTCGCCTCCGGGGTCAGGTGCTCCTTGCCGCCCGGTCCCAGCCCCACGGCGGCGAGCCAGCCACAGCCAGGGCCAGGGTCGCGTTCACGCTCTTTCGCTTGGGCATAAGGAGCTCCCGTGTCCCTGCCTGAATCAGGGCCGCCGCTTCGCATACGCTCGCCACTCCCATGTGTTTGGTCACTGTTTCCGAGGGGTTGGGCACATTCGCCGCTCCCAGCTGCTCGGCTTCCAGGCAGACGAGGGGGACATCCAGGACCTGTGCGGCTTGCCGCAGCCCCGTCTCGTCCCGCTTGGCCGCGGTGGTGGCCAGGCAGGCCAGGCTCTCCCGGGCCAGATCGTGCTCCTCGAGGCAGGATCGGATGAGCCCCAGGATCTCCTCGCTGTCCGTGCCCCGGTTGCAGCCCACTCCGGCGACCAGGCAGCGGGGATGCAGAACCAGGGCGCCGCGGGACGCGGCACGCGGGGCCCTGCGCCAGTCCACCCAGATCGCGGCGTGGCCCGGGTCGATCTCCTCCGCCGTCTCCACGCGCCGCAGAGGGAACTCCGGATCCAGCCTAGCGGCCAGGCCCAGCCGCTCTTCGGGGTCGCGGAGCTGCAGGATGCGCCGGTTGGCCAAGGCGGCATTGACCGGGGTGGCGGCCCGGAGGTCCGGGATGTGCATCTCCGTGTCCCGGGCCAGCTCCTCCGCCGCCGGAAGCCCCAGGGAGTCCGTGGCCGTGGTGATCACCGCTCGTCCGCCGGTCACGGCGGCCACTTCCCGGGCCAAGCGGTTGCCGCCGCCCAGGTGCCCGGAGAGCAGGCTCACGGCGTATTCCCCCTTCTGATCCAGGACCACCACTGCGGGGTCTTCTTCCTTGCCCCGCAACAGGGGGGCGATGCCGCGCACCACGATTCCCGCGGCGGTGAGGAAGACGTGGCCCGAGTAGCGGGAGAAGGTCTCGGCCAAAAGATCCCGGAGCCGGAAAAATTCCCTGCCGCCGAATTCCCGGGCCAGCTCGGGGGGGAGATAGAGGTCTGCGTTCTGGGTTCCGCGTTCCGCGTTCCGGGTTCCGCGTTTCGCGTTCTGCGTTCTGCGTTCTGCGTTCCGCGTTCTGCGTTCTGCGTTCTCCGTTCCCGGTTCCCCGTTTCCCGTTGAGGGGCTTCCCTCGGGAATGCGAGAGGGGCTCAAGGCCTCGGCGAGCCGGGCGGCCAGCTCGGCCGCGGGGCGGGTCAGGGCGTACACGGCGATTCGATTCAGGTCGGCCATGGGACACACTGTCGATTCACGATTTTGTACTTCCGGTTCCCGAATCCCGGCTCCCGGATCCGGATTCGCGATAGCCGTGGCTGAAACCCGGGCTGTAGAGCTTGGAGAAGACCGGCTCCTCCTGCTGGCCGGGCAAAATCAGAAACAGGGCCTGGCGGGTGATGCCCTCCTGCTCCGCGGTCTTGGCCATGTCCTGCAGGCGAACCTTGAGGATCCGCTCCTCCGGCCAGCCCACACGATAGGCGATGACCACGGGCGTATCCGGGACATAGCCCCCGTCCAGCAGCTGGCGCTGCACCTTTTCCGCGCCTGCCGCGGAGAGGTAGATGGCCATGGCCGCGCCGTGGGCCGCGAGCCCGGGCAGGGCCTCGCTGTCCGGGACCGGGGTCCGGCCCGAGGCCCGGGTCAGGATCAGGCTCTGGGTCCGCTCCGGCAGGGTGTAGGAGACCCCGGCCTTTGCCGCCGCGGCGAAGGCGGCGGTGATCCCGGGAATGATCTCATAGGGCAGCCCCTCCTCCTCCAGGAGGTGGATCTGCTCCCGGATCGCCCCGTACAGGCCGGGATCCCCGGTGTGGACCCTGGCCACGAGCAGCCCGCGCCGCAGGCGCTCCCGGAGGAAGGCGTGGGTCCCGTCCAGGGTCATGCTCGCGGAATCCCGGATTTCCGCGTCCTCGCGGCACCAGGTGAGGACCTCCCGCGGGACCAGGGAGCCGGCGTAGAGCACCGCGTCCGCCTCGGCCAGAATGCGCTGGGCCTTGACCGTGATCAGCTCCGGGTCGCCCGGACCGGCTCCGATGAAGTAAACAGGATGAAGGGTGCGGCTCATGGCGTCTCGCTCTCGCGGGGTTTGTCCAGGGAAAGCAGAAAGACCGGGTTGCGGGCGGCGAGCCGGAGATCGCTCCCCAGGGGCGCGGAGCGGCTGACCTGGATCTGGGTCAGCTCCGGCTGGAGCCCCTTGTTCTCTGCCCAGGATAGCATGGTCCGCAGGGAGCCGAAGAGCACCAGGCTGGCCACGAGGCGTCCGCCCGGCCGGAGACGCCTCCAGGCCTCCTCCAGAAGCTCTGTGCTCCCGGCCCCGCCGCCGAGGAAAATGCGGTCCGGATGGGGCAGCCCGGGGAAGCAGTCCGGAGCCCCGTCCCGGATCGCCTCCACCCCGAAGGCCCCGGTGCTTACGATGTTGGCCTCGATCTGGGCCGCGCGGGATGCGTCCCGCTCCACGGCCACAATGCGGCCGTGCCGGATCACCAGCGAGGCCTCCAGGGCCAGGGAGCCGGAGCCCGCCCCGATGTCCCACAGGGTGTGATAGCTCTCCGGCTGCAGCCGGCCCAGGGCGGCAAGGCGCACCTCGGGCTTGCTGATCAGCCCCCGCTCCCGCTGCAGGGATTCCTCGGGCATGCCCGGAGTGAGCGTGATCCGCGGCGGACGGGTGCGCTCCAGCAGGACGAAATTGGGCTCGCGGAAGGAGCGGTCCGCCGCCTCCTCCGGGCTGAGGCGAAGGATGCGCTCCTGTTCCCGAAAGAGGTTCTCCAGGACGTGGAGGCAAAAATCCGTGGCCCCGATCCGGATGAGGAACGCGGCGATCCGGTCCGGGGAATGCTCCGCATCGGTGTACGCGCCGACCCGCTCGTTTTGGGCCAGGGCCCGCCGCAGGGGGAGCATGTCCCCTCGGCCGTGCAGGGACACGGTGGCGATGTCGGCCCAGGGCAGGCAGAGCCTGGCCGCGGCGGCCTGCAGCACCGACACTCCTGGCTGGACCCGGACCGCATCCGGGCCGAGCTCACGGCAGAGGCGGCTGCCGATGCCGTAGAACAGGGGATCCCCGTCCGCGAGGACCGTCACACAGCGTCCCTGCTCCCTGTGGCGGCGCAGCTCCTGGATCCAGGCGGACAGGGGAGTGCGCAGGGGCAGGAGCTCGGCTCCGGTGTCGGAGTGGGGCCTGAGCAGCTCCTCGCCTCCGGCCAGGACCTCGGCCTGTTGGATGCTATCCAGCTCCCGCGGGCCGAGTCGGTCCGGCGCCGGGCCGAGCCCGAGAATGTATACTGGGTTGTCCTGCATGGCTCTGGAATCCCGGGGCTGAGCTTCAAACCTTTCACTTTTGACTTGTGACTTTTTCATCACTCCTGTACACCAGCTCGTCCTCGAAGTCGAACACGTGGCACGTGATCCGCGGCCCCGCGCCGGCGAAGGCGACCGCG
>CAYFSD010000071.1:0-7677 GCA_964345705.1 uncultured Desulfohalobiaceae bacterium | reverse complement strand
GAGGACCAGAGCCGCTCGGCCAGCTGGTCGGGCCGGTCCCAGGATCCGCTGTGGATCCACTCCGCGATGCGGGGCAGGACTTCCGGGTAATTCCTGGGCTCTGGCGGATCGAGCCGCAGCCATTCGCGCACTGCGTCCCGGTCCAGCCGGTGCATGACCGATCCCAGGCCGAGGTGCCGCAGGGCCAGGGCGTTGGCCTTTTGCTCCACCTGGCCGGAGACGGGCTTGGTCAGGATCTTTCTGCCCAGATGCAGGGCCTCGCTGATCAGGGAAAAGCCCGAGTTGCACATGACCCCTGCGCAGTCGGCCAGGGCGTCCACGAAGCCCTGTCTGGACACGGGGCGCCACTGCAGGTTGTCCTCGTCCCGCGAGGCCTCCAGCCCCGGGACGTGGATCCTGAAGGTGATCTCCCGGAAGGGGCGGAGGAATTCCCCGATACGCTGGGGGGTCTCGAAGGGAAAGTAGACCAGGATCCTGGACCGGTCGGGGTGTTCTTCGCTGTACACATCTCCTGGAATCGTGGGCGGGAGGATGGGGCTTTGGAAATGGTGCCAGTGCAGCCCCAGGGGGATGTCCGCGGGGGCGAAGCGGCGCATGACGGCGACGCCCAGGGGATCGCCGCGAGGGATCGGCACCCGGTGGGCGAAGGCGTAGAGATGGCCCACCCCGATGCTGGGAATGCTGTTGCGCTTGGCGATACGCGCGGTAAGCGGCTCGTAGTCCGTGATGGCCAGATCGAAGTCCCCGGCGGGGAAGGAGCGGATGTCGCGATAGAAGCGGAGGAGCCGCAGCCGGCGGATGGTTTCCAGATAGCGGAGCCGGCCGTTGTGGGTGACGAAGGTCAGCCCCCGCCGGGACTCGTAGGGCCGGTACGCCTCGGGCTGCTTGATGGTTTTTTCCAGGTCGCCGCTCATCAGGGTGTACACCGAGTGATCCTTTTCCCTGAGGGCCGCGATGAGGGCCGCGGAGCGGACCAGATGGCCGTTGCCCGTGGTTTGCACGCCGTAGAGGATGTTCATGGCTGGATGGTGCGTCTCGCGATGCGAAAGCCTTCCGGGGGCCGGGACCGGAAGGCTTCCTTGCGGCTGATCGATTCCGCTATTGGCTGTCCTGTTCGGATTCCATCGCGGAGGGCTCCTCCTCGGACCCTCCGTCTCCCTCTTCCGGGACCTCCCCGGGGCGCTCCTCGTAGCGTCCCCGAATGTCCGGCTCCATGTCCGGACGCCAAGTGGAGGTGCAGACGATATTGTCCGTGTCGCAGCGGTGGCTGTATCTCGCGGCCACGGTATGGACTTCGTTCATCAGGCCCTCGTTGAGCGTGATGGGGGAGAGGCCCAGCTCCAAGAATTTCTTGTTGCTGATGGCCAGGGTGTTTTCGTTGTCCTCGTTGCGCGGGTTGTCGTAGTAGCGGATGGGCGTGTCCGTCATGCGGGCGATCTTGCGGGCCAGGTCCCGCACGGTGTGGGTCTCCGTGACCTGGTTGAAGATCTTGACCCGGTCGTTTCTGCCAGGCGGGGTCTCCACCGCGAGGCGGATGCACTCCACGGTGTTCTGGATGTGGATGAAGGCGCGCCGCTGCCCTCCGGTTCCGTGCACGGTCAGGGGATGGCCGATGGCGGACTGCATGAGGAAGCGGTTGAGCACGGTCCCGTAGTCCCCGTCGTAGTCGAAGCGGTTGATCAGGGCCTCGTCCAGGGAGGTGTCCTCCGTGTTCGTGCCCCAGACGATGCCCTGGTGCAGGTCGGTGATCCGGACCTGGTCGTTCTTGTTGTAGAAGTAGAAGGCCAGGGCGTCCTGGGTCTTGGTCATGTGGTACACGCTTCCCGGATTGGCGGGATAGAGGATCTCCATCTGCTTTTCCCTGCCGTCCTCTTCCACCTTGACCGTCAAGTAGCCCTCCGGGATGGTCATTCCCGCGGTGCCGTAGCCGTACACCCCTGTGGTGCCCAGGTGCACCAGATGGGTGTCCACCCCGGACTCCACGATGGCGGCCAGGATGTTGTGCGTGGCGTTCAGGTTGTTCGAGACCGTGTACCGCTTGTGGTAGGAGGACTTCATGGAGTACGGCGCGGCCCGCTGCTCCGCGAAGTGGACGATGGCGCGGGGCCTTTTCTCGCGGATCAGGCTCAGGATGCGGTGGTAGTGCTCCGCCAGATCCAGGCAATGGAAATCGATGTGCCTGCCGGTGATGTTCTTCCAGGCTTCAATGCGCTTGCTCAGGGGCCGGATGGGGGTCAGGGAGTCGCACTCCAGCTCCACGTCGATCTTGCGCCGGGAGAGGTTGTCCACGATGGTTACGTCGTATCCGGCCCGGGAGAGGTAGAGGCTGGTGGGCCAGCCGCAGAAGCCGTCTCCTCCGAGGACGATGATGTTTTCCGCCATTTTTGCCTTCTCGCTGTTTAGAGGTTCCGGGTTCACGGTTCCCCGTTCCCGGTTCTGCGTTCAGGATTTCCGGGTCAGCAACTATTCACCGTAGGGACGCTGAGGCATTGGGGTGGGGAACAGTTGCCTTTTCGAGTATTTTTTGTGTGTTTCTTGGGCTGTATTTCTTCTGTGTCATCGAAAGAGCAGCGCCTTGCGCAGGCTGAAGAGCAGCAGGAAGATCACCAGATAGAACAGCTTGGAGATCATGTAGTGCAGGTGAAAGAGCTCGGTCAGGGCCCAGATCACCAACTGGTTGAGCACCAGCCCCGCTCCGCCGAGGCCGATGTAGATCCCCATTTCCGCGCGGCGGCTCTGCAGGGAGTGTCGGTTGAAGACCCATTTGACGCTCAGGGCGTAGTGGACCAGCAGCCCCGCGAGAAAGGCCACCGGCGCGGAGAGGAGATAGTAAACCCCGGCGAGCTCGGTGAGCAGGAAGAGGCTGCTGTAGTCGGTGGCGAACCCTAGGCACCCGACACAGGCGTAGCGAAAGAGCTGGATGCCCACGTGATCCGTTCGTGTCCGCAGGAGATGGCGCGTCAGGGTGTTCGTCAGGACAGGAAAGTTCATTGCGCTATGCTGCTTGCTTGCGCTCCTCGTCTATTGGCCGGGAACCGCCAAGGCGCCGAGGCAAAGCCTGTTACCCGTCCATGCGCCAGGTCCGCAAAAGGTCTTCGTCCACGCAGCGATGCTCCAGGCTTCGCCGGGCCCTGGAGGCCATGGCGGCCAATCTGTCCGGGTTGTCCAGGAGCTTCAGGATGCTGTCGGCGAAGGCGTCCGAATCGTTGCCGGGTAAAACCAGGCCCGTTTCATTGGGGATCAGGTTTTCCTTGGCCCCGCCGCGGTCGCCCACCAGGGCCGGCAGTCCCGAGGCCTGGGCTTGAAGCACCTCGTGGCCCAGCGTGTCCGGGCTGGAGGGGTAGAGGAAGAGGTCGCTGCTGGCATAAGCCTGGGAGAGCTCCTCGCCATAGAGCATTCCCGTGAACAGGGACCTGGTGCCCTGGAGCTCCTCGCGCATCCTTTCCAGATAGGGGCCGTCGCCCACGACCACGAGACGGACGTCGTCGCGTTCCCGGCTGACGCGGCGAAAGGCTTCCACCAACAGCTCGAGGTTGCGCTGGCGCGAGATGCGCCCCACATACAGGAGCTTGATGGTTTTCCCCTCGGTGCGGAAGCGGTGTTTCCAGAAACCGTTGCGCTTGGCCGGATGGAAGCGCTCGATATCGATGTTCCTGCGGAAAAGCCGGATTTTCTCCTTGGAGACCCCTTTCTGCACCAGCTTGTCCGCCGCGCTCTGGGACGGGACGTAGACCGTGTCCATCTGGTTGTAGAACCAGACCAGGGCCTTCCAGGCCATCTCCTCCAGCCCGGTGTCCCCGGTGAGCTCGCAGATGCGCTGCGGAAAGGCGGCGTGATAGGTGGCGCAGACCGGCAGATCCAGGGCGCGGGCGATTCCCAGGGCGGCGATGCCCATGGGGCCCGGGGTCGCGGCGTGGATGCGGGTGAATCCCTCCCTGTGGCAGTAGTCCAGGATGCGGAGGAAGGAAGGGTAGTGGATGGCCAATCCCGGACGCTCCGAGAGCTCGAAGGAGCCCACGGAGGGGAATTTCACGGATTCTCCGGAGTCTTTCTCCTCCGAGCAGGTCAGGACCGTGATGTCCCGGTCCAGCTGTCTGGCGATCTGGAGCTGGGACTGCAGGGCCTCGGCCACGCCGTTGGTGTCCAGGAAGGTGTCCGTGAACAGGGCCGTGCTCGGGGAGGCCTCGTCCCGGGAGGACTCGTCCCGGGAGGACTCGTTGTCCCCCAGGAAGTGCTCGCGACAGGCCCTGGAAAACTCGCGGTCCTTGGTGAACAGGTAATAGGAGAAAAAATACGGGCCGAGCAGGGTGTATACGGATCCGGTGGAGCCCAGGCTGTCGAAGATGGTGAAGATCTGGGCCCGGGACATGTGCTCGCCCAGGGAGCTGGCGAAGGAGCGAATGACCCTGTCCGAGACCTCGGCGGCGAAAGTGAACCATTTCTCCTCCAGCTCCCAGGGCTCGGAGCCGGGATTGCGAACCGCCTCGCGCAGGGACGGGTCCGCCGCAAGGACCCGGTGGGCCTCCCGCTGCAGCAGGCCGGACAGAGAGGTGGCGCGCCGCCGCGGCAGGAGAGAGGAGGCCCTGCGCAAGAGGAAGTCCAGCCCCCGGACCGGAGCGGAACGGTCGTCCTTGTCCGGCAGGCTCAGGGCAGCGTCCGCGAAGCGCAAAAGGAAGTCCTTGTGCACGTATCGCTGGAGCTTGAACTCGGATTTGAAGAATTGATAGGCGATGCCGTACAGATTGTGGGCCAGGGACCTGGGCGAGGCGGGTACGCCCTCGGCCAGGACACGTCCCTGGCGCAGCTCCCGGAGGAAGGAGTCCTTGTCCTCCGCTGCGGGAGCCAAGGTGTAGGACCGGGCCACATCCAGGCCGGAGTGATCGTCGGAGCCCGCGGTGAGTGTCTTGAGCCAGGGACGTTCTCCCCGGGGGGCTAGATCGTGCTTGTTGGCCAAGCGCTCCATGGCCTCGGGCGTCAGGGAGCCGAGGATCTCGGCCAGTATCCGGTTCTGGCAGGGGTTGCGTGCACCGTTCTGCTCGAAGTGGGAGAACAGAAGGAGCATCTTTTCCACGTGTTCCAGGTGCAGGCAGTGATTAGTGTCGCAGAGGGGATGGGCCACGCTGTGGGCGATGCCCTGCTGATGCAGGTAGTCCGCCAGATGATACACATTTTCCCTGCGGCGCTGAATCTCCTCGTGCTGCGCCTCGTTGATATCCAGGGCCAGGATGTGGATCTTTCCCTTGTCCTCCGGAAAGAAGGCGGTGATTTCCTCGCTGAGGAAGACCCCGTCCAGATGGGCAATCTCCAGGCTTCCGGCCAGGGTGTCGTGGTCGGATATGGTCACCAGATCCATGCCTCGGCTTCGGGCCAGGTGGTAGGCGGCCTGGGGATCGGTGAAGCTTTCCGGGCTGCCCATCTTCTGCAGGAACCACTGCGTGGGTCGGGCGGAGTGCCTGGAATGCAGATGCAGATCCACTTTCATGCCGTGTCCGTTCATATGCTTCCTCAAAGTGTCACGCAATCGTCTGTTCGTGTGTTCCGGAGCATTGCAAAGAGCCGGTCTCTTCGGGAGGTCGAGTCCCCGTGTCCGCGATTGGTCTCTGAAGTGGGCGCAGTCCTCTTTCGGGCAGGTCGGCGTGAGCTGCTCCCCTCAAACATGGCCGTATGCCGTGTTCCCCTTGGGATCGGAGAGCCCTGCCGGGAGCGTGGTAAACTGTTTGCAAGTATAGCAGAGTGCGGGGGGTCGGCCAAGAGGCAACGAGTGGTTCCGGCTCGGGAACGCGGTGCGTTCGCCGGATACGGATCGACTTCCGCCTCCACTCCGACGGCACGAAAGAGCGATACCACTCTTGAAAATTGATTGCAATGCGAGGGCGACGGGGCATGGGTGCGCTTTCCCTGCTACAGGCAAAAAGGGCTGGTGAACGGGAAGGACTGGGGGTGACCGCGGGAGCCCATGGGCGCAGCTCCCGCGGTCGATCGGAGGGGAAGGGATCAGATGGGCGGGGCGATGGTGACCAATACCCGCATTCTGGTGCTGGCGCGGATGCCGTGGGGCTCGGCGATATCGGCCACGGCCACGTCTCCGGTCTTGGCGGGGTGGCTCGCGCCTTCGGCGCCCAGGAATTCGCCCTCGCCCTCCAGCACGGTGATGGAGAGCTGGCCCTCCACGTCATGGGAGTGGACCGGCAGCTCCTGGCCGGGCTCGAAGTTGAAGTTGATGATCTTGAAGTAGGGCGAGTCGTGGACCAGGTGCTTGGCCACTCCCGTCTCCTTGAATCCGGCCTCGTAGAGGTGCGTTGTCTGCATCGCTCCTTCTCCTTGCTGTTGGGGGTTGGACCGCCAGCCCGGGTTTTGCTGGACCATGCGTTCTTGGTGGTCGCGGGCGGAGTTTCCCGCTGGATCATTCGCCTGAAGTATAGCGCCTTGCCGTCCGAAGCGCCTTGATCTGGATCAAGAAAACACAGGAATTCATGATTCGCGGCACTTGGTGCACTTGGCGCCTTGGTGGTTACAAAAAGAGAACCGCTTATCGAATGACCCCGGTTCGGCAAGGAATGCAAGGAGGTATCGCAACCTCAGGCCAGCTTGTGCTTTTCCCGGAGCCTCAGGGAGAGAGCCTTGATCTGTTGGAAGGCCTGCTCCACGGTCCGGGTGCCGTCCGGATTCACCAGGCAGCAGGTTGCCGGGGAGAGCAGGCTGCTGGAGATGAGCTGCTCCCAGTCGATGCCCCGGTCTAGGAGGCGCTGCCACAGATCCTCCAGGGTCCGTTCCAGGGTATCCAGGTTGTGCTGCTCAAAGGGCTCCGCGTTGGTGGGAACCATTCCCCAGATCAAGGTCCCGCCGCGATGCAGAAAATCCTGGATGGACCGGGTGTAGGAGGTGAATCGCTCTCCGTTGGTGAACACATCCAGGGAGAGAACGTCGAGATCCTGCCGCAGCAGGAAGTCCCAATCCGGGTTGCCGCAGAGGTGGATCCCGCGGGGCCGCTCGATGAGGGAAAAGAAGTATTCCAGGTCCTGTCTGCCCTGGACGTCCCCGTATCCGGACATGGCGTTGAAGATGAACTCCAGCCCGGGCTCGTCCACGAACATGAAGGCATGGGCATTGCGCTGCTTCAGGCGGTGGAGCTGGACGTTGACCCTCCGGGCCATGAATTCCAGGAGAAAGGGACGCACCGTATCGTTGAACAGGATGGGCCGCTCCTCGTCCACGTCCTGGATGTTGAACCCGAAGCTGATGGGGCCCTCGATCTGGCCGCGGATGGCCGCCCGGTCGGCCAGGTTCAACTCCAGGAAGCGGTGGTACACCGCGGAGTATCCCGGGCTGATGTCGAAATAGGCCGGATCCCCCTCGAAGTGTTCCATGGTTTCCTCCACTTCGGAGAGGAACTTCTGCATGGAGAAGGCCAGGCGTCGGTTTTCCGTGTCCAGGATGATGCCCGGGAAATGTTCCGCGGCCTGGACGTACATGTCCTCGTAATAGGAGAGAAGGGGGAGCTGGGGCCAGAAGGGGATATCCAGCTCCAGGGCCGTCTGTAGGGCCCTGTCCGGGTCCCTGTGCGGCATGACCGCCATGGCGGTGGTGAGGAGGTTTCCGGGAATGTCCATGCCGGGCTTCCTCCGGGTTTTGGGATAGGAAAATCCATTCGCAACTATTCAGCACTTTGATCCGGCC
>CAYFSD010000070.1:0-7689 GCA_964345705.1 uncultured Desulfohalobiaceae bacterium | reverse complement strand
GCGGCGATGCCGAAGGCCAGGGCCACGGGGAGGTAGCCCAGGACGATGGGATAGGATGCCGCGGCACCCTCCAGGTAGGCGCGAGCGCTGTTGTTGAGGCTGAGGTTGTTGGGCGCGGCCATGGGGCTGTCTTATTGCACCCAAGGGATTCTGTCAAAGGGGTTTCCTGACCGCCCTGCCACCGCGCTCTGTCCCTTAGCGCACGAGCTCCCTGCCCATGCCGTTCGTCGCGCCGGTGCTCAGCGCCGCGGAATCGCGTGTTTGCAGCAGATGCACCGTTCTTGCTTTCCGCGTGTCCCGGGGATGGTTTACTCGCCCAGGTCTCGCTCGTCGATCACCCGCTTGGCCTTGAATTCGGTCCGCTGAAAGGTGTTCGGCTCCCGGAGCTCGATCGTGGTTCGCAGCCCCTTCGCCTTCATGATCCGGGCCAGCTGGTTCTCGATCAGGGGAAGACGGGCGGAGTCCGTACCTGGCTTGTACTCCGGCTGGGCCACGAGCTCGTCCATCTCCCCGCGTCGTCTGACCAGGATCCGGAACTCGTCCCCCAGCTCGCTGACGGAGCGGATGCAGTCCTCGATAGCGCTGGGATAGACGTTCTCTCCGCGAACCACGATCATGTCGTCTGTCCGGCCGTAGATGCCCTGGGGCAGGCGGGGATAGGTCCGGCCGCAGGGACAGGGGCTGTGGTCCCACTTGGCAATGTCCCCGGCCCAGAAGCGGATCATGGGCTGCGAGTCGCGCTCCAGATGCGTGTAGACCAGGGCTCCTTCCCCGCCATAGGGGACCGGTTCATAGGACTCCGGATCGAGGACTTCGGTATAGACGATGTCCTGCCATAGATGCATCCCGGTGCGGTATTCGCACTCGCTGTTGGTCATCCACGGCGCCACCTCGCCGGTGGAGCCGGAGTCCACGCAGATTCCCCCGAAGGTCTCCTCGATGCGCTTCTTGGTGGCCGGAACCCCGGCACCGGGTTCCCCGGAGAAGAAGAGGATGCGGAAATTGAAGTCCCTTTTGGGGTCCAGCCCAGCCTGCCTCGCCTTCTCCGCAAGGTAGAGGCTGTAGGAGGGGGTGCCGTAAAAGACGGTGGGCCGGATCTCCTGGATCCAGTGCAGCGCCCTTTCCGTCTGACCGGGGACCCCCGCCCCGAAGGGGAAGGCTGCGGCCCCCAGGCGCTCCGTCCCGGCCAGGGCGCCCCAGCTCCCCCAGTAGAGGCTGAAGAAGGAGGCGATGAAGGCCTGGTCCTCGGGCCGGATGCCGTGGCTCCACATGATCCTGGCGTGCGCCTCCGAGATCCGCCGCATGTCCTCGACGCTGACCCCGAAGGCGGTGGGACGGCCGGTGGTCCCGGAGGTGCCGTGGATCCGTCCCATGCGGCTTTGGTCGATGCAGAGATTGTCCCCGAAGGGCGGGTTCTGGCGCTGATCCTCCCGGATGTCTCCCTTGGTCACGAAGGGCAGCTTGCGGAAATCCTCGAAGGATCGGATGTCCTCTGGGGTCATGCCGCACTCGTCCCATTTCCGCCGGTAGAACGGGGAATGGGCGGAGGCGTAGGCGATCTGGTTCCTGAGCTTGGGCAGGACGACTTCCCGCTCCCGCTGCTCTGGATCCATGGTTTCCATCTCGCGATCCCAGTACGGCTGGCTGGAATCGGGGACTGCGCGCTCGTCGTATTGCGGTGGCCAGGAGAGCATGGTTCCTCCTCCTTTGCTGGCACAATGGGATATTCTTTCTGGACAGGGGCTCAGGAGTCCGTCCTTTCCGCCTTTTTCGCCACCAAATTCCGCACCGCGGAGAGGATTTCGGACTTGCCCGAGCCGGGGGTGAAGACCTGGTCAAAGCCCGCCTCCTTGAGCTGGGGGATGTCCTGCGGCGGGAAGACCCCTCCGATGAGGAACACGGTCCTGTCCTTGATCCCCGTGCGTTCGGCTTCCTGGATGAGCACCCGGCCCAGGCTCAGGTGAGCTCCGCCCAGGGAGCTGACCCCCACCACATCCACGGCCTCCTGCACCGCGGTATGCACAATCTGGGCCGGGAGGGCGTTGCCGAGGTAGACGACCTCCATTCCGGAATCCCGGAACATTTCGGCAACGGTGATGAGTCCCCTGTTGTGCACGTCCACACCGAGCTTGCCCAGCAGGGCCCGTATTCGTAAGCTCATGCCCCTATCCTTCCTTGTTTGCATCCGCGGCATCGTATTCCGGCAACACAGTGGCTCAGCCGGGTCCTACCACATTGTCGGCGGATTCCAGCTGCCGAAGGCCCTCTTGAAGACCCGGAACAGCTCCCCCTCGGTGCAGCGCGCGCGAGCACATTCCAGGCTGTAGGGAACCACGTTCTCCCGGCTCACGCAGGCCCGCTCCAGATCCTGCAGGGCCTGGTCCACCCGCGCCTGGTTCCGCCTGCCTCGCAGATCGGCGAGCTTTTCCCTCTGCCGCGCCTCCACGCCCTCGGGGTAGGAGAAGACGTTGACCGGGGGCGGCTCCGTGCTGGACTTATGCGCGTTGAATCCTACGATCCGGATCTCGCCCTTCTCGATGTCCTCGTGCTGCTTGGAGAAGTAGTCCACGATCTTCCTGTGCAGGCTCCCGTCGGCAATGCCCTGGACATATCCTCCCCGCTGCTCGATCTCCTCCAGCTCCTCCAGGATTCGCCGCTCCAGGTCCGCGGTCAGGGCCTCGATATAAAAACTGCCCCCAAGGGGATCCACCACGTCGGTGACGCCGCTCTCCTCCCCGATGATCTGCTGGGTGCGCAGGGAGAGCAGGGCGGCCTCCTCCGTGGGCACGGAGAAGGCCTCGTCGTAGGAGTCCACGTGCAGTGACTGCGTGCCGCCCAGGATGGCGGCCAGGGCGTGCAGGGTGGAGCGGATCACGTTGTTCAGCGGCTCCTGCTGGACCAATGCGACCCCGGAAGTCTGGATGTGGCAGCGCATCCACAGGGAGCGCTTGTTTCTCGCCCCGAAGCGGTACTTCATGATCTTGTGCCACAGGCGGCGCATGGCCCGGAGCCTGGCGATCTCCTCGAAGAAGTCGCTGGACACGGACCAGAAGAAGGTCAGCCTCCCCGCGGCGTCGTCCAGGTCGTGGCCCCTGGCCTGGAGCTCCTCCAGGGTGGCGATGCCGTTGGCCGCGGCCACGGCCATTTCCGTGATCGCGGAGGTGCCGAACTCCCGGAGGTTGTACCCGTTGAGGGTGGTGTAGTTCCATTGGGGGACGTTGTTCCTCAGGAACTGGATGTTGTCGCACTGCAGGCGAAAGCAGTCCTCTGGAGGGATGTACTCCGCCCCGCTGCGGATGAGCTGCTCCAGGGTGGTGTCGTTCTGCACGCTGCCGCGGAGCTGGTCCCAGGGGATGCCCCGCTCCTCGGCCAGGGCCAGGAACATGGGGAACAGGATCGCGGTGTTGGAGGGATAGTGGGTCACGATGGAGACGCTGACCCGGTCCAGGGGGATGTCCCGGAACAGCTCGTCCATGTCCTCGATGGAGTCGATGCAGACCCCGGACATGCCCACCTGGCCCTGGGACATGGGGTCGTCTGAGTCGTACATCTGGATGGTGGGCAGGTCGAAGAGCACGTTGAGCCCAGTGGCCCCGTGGTCGAGCATGAACTGCATCCGCTCGTTGGTGTGCCGCGGGGATCCGAATCCGGTGAGCTGGCGCATGGTGAAGGAGCGGCCGCGGTACATGTTGGGGTGGATCCCACGGGTGAAGGGCTCTTCTCCGGGATTGCCCAGATCCGCCTCATAGTCCAGGTCGGGGCAGGACAGGGGGGTGGAGACCAGCTCCCTGGGGATGTCCGATCCCAGGACGGTCCGGGGAGTCTTCCACCAGTTCTCCCGATCCTGGTCGCCGAGGATCTGCTGCGACCACTGCCGGAGCCGCTCGCGGATCCTCTCCAGGGCCTGGGGGTTGTACAGGGGGATACGTTCGCTCTCCTGCTGGCTCTGCTGCAGGATCTCCTTGGTGGTTCGGTCTCCCTGGCTCATCCGGGCTCCTTGTTTGCTTCTCTCTGGCGGACTGCTTTTTTAGGGTCTTTACCATTCCCTAGCAAGGCGCGTGCCAAAGGGGCGGGGACGGGGAAGCGCCTGCACAGAGGAATGGAGCCCTGTTCGGAATGGCCTTTGCGGCGAGGCCTTGATTCAGGAGTGCATCGGTGTGGACGTATTGGAAGGAAAGAGGCCGAAAAAAACAGTGTTTCTGTATGATGCATGTATGCATCAAAAGCGATTCATGCTTGAATCAGCCTTGACCGTATTTTCGGAGCTTCCGGGACAGGGTGGCCTGGCTGATCCGGAGGCGCTCCGCCGCCCTGCGCGTGCTGCGGCATTCCTCATATGCCTTGTGCACGGCCTCCTGTTCCGCCTTCTCCACGATTTCCCGCAGAGAGGCCTCGGAGGAGCGGGGCGAGCCGGAGGCGATCCTCTCCGGGAGGAGCTCCGTATCCGGGCTGGAGCTGCTGTCGAAGATGGCCAGGCGCTCGATCACGTTCTCCAGCTCCCGGACGTTTCCGGGCCACTGGTAGCGCACCAGGGCCCGGGTGATCTCTCCGGAGAGCTCCTTGTGCGTGCCGTATTTCCGATTGAAGTGCTTCAGGAAGTGCTCCGCGAGGAGGGGGATGTCCTCGCTGCGCCGGCGCAGGGGCGGAACGTCGATATGGATGACATTGATGCGGTAGTAGAGGTCCTCGCGGAAGTCCCCCTGCTCCACGCGCTGCTGCAGGTCCTTGTTCGTCGCGGCGATGAGGCGCAGGTCGAGCTCGATCTCCCGGGTGCCCCCGATGCGGCGGACCCTTTTCTCCTGGATGGCCCGCAGGAGCTTGGCCTGCATGGCGTCGGACAGCTCGGCGATCTCGTCCAGGAAGAGGGTCCCTCCCTGGGCCGCCTCGAAGAGTCCCGTCTTGCCGCGGCTTTGGGCCCCGGTGAACGCTCCGCTCTCGTATCCGAACAGCTCCGCCTCTAGGAGCGATTCCGGAAGGGCGGCGCAGTTGACGGTGATGAAGGGTCGGTCCGAGTGCTGGCTGCAGCGGTGGATGATCCGGGCCACGATCTCCTTGCCGGTCCCGGTCTCCCCGCTTATGAGGACCGTTGCCTCCGTGCGGGCGGCCTGCACCGCCATGTCCACAATCTTTTTCATTCTGGGGCTGCAGCTCACCAGATCTCCTGTGAGCTCCCTGGCCCGCAGCTGCGTGAGCTCGGTCTCGTAGCGGTCCGTGAGCTCGTAGTACTTCTTGAGCTCCTCCCTGAGGGCATTCAGCTCGGTCAGGTCCCTGATGTTGGCCACGATACGGATGAAGCTCCCCTCCGAGTTGAATACTGGCCTCCCGGTGAGCAGCACCTCCCGGTCCCGCAGCCGGACCATGATGTTCTTGGGCCGCATGTCCTGGAGCACGTGCAGGGAGACCAGATCCGGCAGATAGCCCTGTCTCTTGAGCTCGATCGCGGGCTGGCCGACGAACTCGCTGGCCCTGACCCCGACGATGTTCTCGTAGGCCCGGTTCATGCGCAGGAGAATGCCCCGGCTGTCCACGCTGACCAGGCCGTCGGCGCTGAGGTCGATGATCTCGTTCAGCTCCTGGACCGTTTCCCCCAGGTGGGTGATTTCCTCCCGGCTTTCAGCTGTGTCCCCCTTTTCGCGCACCAGGAGCAGCACCCCCTCTTCCCGGGCCAGGACGGTGGCCCGGCAGGACCTTCCCCGCAGGGAGAAGGGGACCTCGGAGCGGGACTGGCCGCTCTCCGGGATCCCGAGCTCGCGCAGGGCGCAGATCAGCTCGGTCCGGGGATCCGGGCTTCCCTCTTCCCGCAGGGTGTCGAGGAACCGCTGCATCGCGGGATTGACTGAAAGGGGCCGCTCATCGCGATCCAGAAACAAGAGCGGATCAAAGCTGTGCTCCCAGAGATCCTGGAGCACGGAGGCGGGGAGGGGACTTGTTTTCTCCGGCGAATTAGCCATGGGTCGATGCTCAGTCCGTGGGTTTATCGGACAGCCTGCCCCGTTCCAGCTCGTCCCACTTGTCCAGGGCCTGATGGGAGGGGACCCGGGCCAGCCCGGAAAGGCCGTCCGGGGAGAGGACGTCCCGGGTGACAGCTACATCCAGGAGGGCGGGGAGTCGTTCCAGGGCCCGGCTCAGGGCCCGGGTCAGCTGCTCCGGATCCGTCACGCGCTCGGCGTAAAGACCGAGCGAGCGGGCCAGCCCGGAGTAGTCGCTGTCCGCCAGCTCCGAGCCGACGATCCTGCCGGCGTGGTTTTGGATTTGGTCGCTTCGCTCGATGTTCCAGGCCGCGTTATTGGCGATCACGAACAGGGCCCTGGCCCCGTGGCGCACGCAGGTCTCCAGCTCCATGGCGTTGAACCCGAAGGAGCCGTCCCCGCTGATGACCACGGTCTGCCTCTCCGGATCGAGCAGCGCCGCGGCCACCCCGTAGGGCACGCCCACCCCGAGGCAGCCGAAGCTGCCGCAGTCCAGGGAGGTGTATCCGGTCAGGATCATCCGGCTGAAGGAGAGGGTGTCCCCGCCGTCGGACACCACCAGGGCATGGGCGTTGATGGATTCCCGCAGACGGGCGAGGAGAAAGCGGGGATCCATGGCCCCGTCTCCGCCGGTGGGTTGGGCCAGGAGCGCCTGATGCAGCTCCTCCTGCTTTTGGCCGCTCTTGCGCCGCAGCTCCTGGAGCCAGCCCCGGTCAGGATGGAGCTCCCTCTCGCGGATTCCCCGGGCCAGGAGGGAAAGGATGGAGGGGATCGAGCCGGTGAGCTCCAGATCCCCCGGCCTGTTGCCTCCCACCTCGGCCGGGGAGGAGCCGATGCGGACGAACCGGGCCCTGGGGAAAACCGCGCTCGAGCCGTATCCCACTTGATAGTCCAGGGTCCGGCCCACACCGAGGACCAGATCCGCCTCGCGCATGGCCCTGCCTCGGACGGCGGGCACGAAGGAGGGATGGCCCTCCGGGACGAGCCCCCGGCTTTCCGCGGTGTCCAGATAGAGGCAGTCCCAGGCCCCGAGGAGCTCTCCCAGCTCCATCGAGGCGGCGCGGGCCCCCCTGCCGGTCAGGACCAGGGGACGGCGCGATTCGGCGAGCAGGTCCAGCACCCGCTCCATCTCTGTGGCCTGGGGCAGGGCGCATCCCGCGCCGGGAAGGGGGAGCTCCCAGGGAGGCTCTCCCTGAAGGGGCTCCCGGAGAAGGTCCACGGGAAAATCCAGATAGGCCGGGCCGGGGTCCCCGGAATGCCCCAGGCAGGACCGCAGGGCCCGCTCCAGCTCAACCGGGAGCAGGCGGCCGTGCAAAAGGGTCCGGGCGGAGCGGGTGACCGGTCGTGCCATCTCCGCCTGGGGGAGCTCCTGCAGGGCGCCCATGCCCAGCTGGGGCCGGGGCGGGATGGCGGAGAGAACGAGTAGCGGCGCCCTGGAGACATGGGCGTTGGCGATCCCGGTCAGGGCGTTGGTGAATCCCGGGCCAGCGGTGACCAGGGCCACGCCCGGCCCGCAGGTGAGCTCGGCCTCGGCCTGGGCCATGTGCACCGCGGCCCGCTCGTCCCGGACATCGATAATGCGGATGCCCCGAGCGGGGAGCTCGTCCCACAGGGGCTGAATATGGCCCCCGCAGAGGCCGTAGACGCGGTCCACGCCGCGCGAGTCCAGGTACTGCGCGATCGCCGACGACCCGCCGAGGCAAGCCTCCAGTTCCGCCAG
>CAYFSD010000069.1:0-7702 GCA_964345705.1 uncultured Desulfohalobiaceae bacterium | reverse complement strand
GCGGACTGTTTTTTTTCATGTGGAGTTATGGATTGCGTAAAATTTCCTTGAGTTAATATATAGGCATTGTTTTCTTGAGCATGTATGTTACAAGAAAATAACAATATGACAGCATAGATGAAGACTACAATTGCTTTATTCTGGAAAAAGGGGAGGATACGCATATTAAGCTCCGATAAAATTTATTTCGTGAACTCAGAACAAGAGCTCTTGATATGTTTCTCTTCGTGTCTATGGCACGAAGATTGATGGTTTGTTTTCTTATTTTCTTGATTGGTTTTATCTTTTCTGGCTCGCAGGTGGCCCCTATATGCCTTGAATCCGCCCTTGAGCCGGAAAATATTATGCATGTCTCGTTGTCGCAGAGTTGATTCGAGGGAGTGGTATCCTTCACCGTCCCGGGTCACTAGCAGGAGGAGCCTGGGTCCCTCATTATCCTCCGGATGAGATGCGAGCCGGGAATCCGGAGTGACATGTTTTGCCCGGGGCATGGCGTTTTCCAGATCCCTGGGTCTCTCTTTCCCCACATACAGGACCCGCCAATAATTCTTTTTTCTCTGCCGGAAATAGTCTGCCGGCGCGATCGTATTCAGGATGGGGCGGCTTGCGCTCTCTCCGCTCAGGCGGCCGCCGGCCTCGCGCCAGCGCGCGATTCCACCCCAGAGAAAGGAAGCCCGAATCCCTTTCTCGCGCAGCTTTCCACAGACGCGGAAGAGCAGGTCCGGCTCCGCGCCGCTGCCCACCAGGATCAAGGGCTCGCTTGGAGCAAAGGACTTGCTGGGAGCCAAGCCGAGGGGCACATGGATGGCACCGGGGATGTGGGCACGTTCGAAGGCGCGTCTGCCGCGTACATCCACGATTTGCAGCCCCGGATTCTGCTTTTTGTAGCTTTGCACGTAGTCCGCGCCCACCAGAAGGGAGGTGTCCGTTCCCTTGGCCTGACCGTTTTGCTGCGCGGCGAGCGGGCTGGCTACCAGGTGGAGCAGCACGCAGGCGAGCAGGACACGCAGCGCACCCTGTCTCCGGCTTTGTCGCATCAGCTCTTCTTCTTGGTCCTATGCATCATCCGTAGAGCCATAAGCAGCAGGGCCGGTCCCAGCAGAAGGGCCCAGCTAAGCCCGAATCCGCTGCTCGGCACGAAGGCGCAGCCTCCGAAGGGAGGAGGCGGATTCCCGTCGCCATCCAAAGTCCCATTGCTCGAGCCCGAACCCTTTGCGTCAGCCGCGGACCCGCTCACCCCGAAGGGATCCACGATGCGGCCGTTGACCACGCCGTCAGCGTCTCCCTCTCCGCCGTCCTGAACCGTGATCAGGGCCTGATTCCGGTCCATCCGCCGCACGCGGTCCGTGAAATCCAGCCATCCGTTTCCGCAGACCCGCTTGTGCCAGCTTTCGTTCCGGGGGAGCTCGGCCGAGGAGCGCAAACGCAGCTTGGCCCGGCCGCCTTCAGGCACCCGAAGACGCACGCAGACCAGGCCGTAGGCCAGCTCTTCCGGAGGATTCTCGCTCCCTGGGTAGGCTTCCAGCTCCTGGGTCCTGGCTCCTGTAAGGGTCGCGTTGGCTCCTGTCTGCAGGCCGAAGCGGGTCCTGTTACGCGCGGAAAGGACAGGGGTGATGTCCTCCTGCTCGGAGTCCTGGATGCCGTTTCCGTCCAGGTCCGTGGCAGCGTTCACTTCCTGTCCGTCGGGGATGCCGTTCTTGTTGCCGTCCGCGGTGAAGGATTCAGTGATGAAGGCGCGTGCGGCGGACCAGGGAGAGGCCTCTCCGTGCACGTCCACGTAGCGCACCCGCCAGTGATAGGTCTCTTGGCCCTTGCAGAGCAGGGCCGGCAGCCGGAGGGAGGTGAGCTCCCTGTCCGTCTCGATGTCCGCAACCAGGGAGTCGAAGTGGGGATCGCGGCTCACCTGCCATCTGGAGCGGGCGTGTTCGTCTCCTGGGTCCGGATCGCTGAAGGGGCTCGCCTTGAGCTCGGGCCGCAGGGACACACCCTCCTCCCAATCGGCAGGAGAGACCGGCTCCGGCTTGTCCGGAGAGCTGTTGCCGGCATCCGTGCCGTTTTCGCTGCTCACCCGCAGCCGCGTGCTGTCTCTGTTCGTGAGCCCGTCCGCGTCCGTGACCTGGAGCAGAAAGGTCATCACCGCGCCGGAGCCGTTCACCTCGGGCACAACGACCTCGGTCCGGCAACCCTCGGCCGCGTTCATCCGGACCGCGGGGCCGGAAAGCTGGCTCCAGGCACAGTCCAGCTCCTGCCCGTCCGGATCGAAGGAGCCGGAACCGTCCAGCACGATCCGGGAGCCCTCGGTAACTCTTTGGGCCGGCCCTGCGTCCGCGCGCGGGGGCTGGGGCTCGGAGGACTCGAATCTGTAGGTGAAGCTGGAGGTCGTCCCGAGATTGCCCGCCCTGTCCTCAGCCACTGCCTTGAGCACCGTGGTTCGGTTTAGGGAAATCGGGCCCTGATAGGGAAGAGAGTTTGGCCCGGGCTCGCGTCCGTTGAGGGTGTAATGGATGCTCCCCGGCTCGGTGGCGTTGAGTGCGACCTGGACAGCGCGCGGAGGGGTGAACAGGCCCCCCGCGGGATCGGCTCCGACCTCGGGCCGGGTCCGGTCCACGGTGACCCTGGCGGGCGCATAGGAGCCGCTTCGCCGCTCTCCGTCGGTGATGGAGGCGTAGAGGAGATAGGTCCCCTCGGGCACGGAATCCAGATCCCAGATGTATGCGTTGTTCGAACCGTCCGGATCCTCCTTGATTCCGGAGGCAATCTCCGTGCCGTTGCGGCCCTTTTTTGTTTCCGCGTAGTACAGGGAGATGTCCGCATTGTCCTCCGGGTCGCTGTCCTCCCAGGAGAGGCGCAGGGAGTCATTGGCAAACACCCTTTTCCGCGGTGCGGTGAGCTCGATGGACGGAGGATCGTTCTCCTTGTTGTCCCGGACGAAGAAGTCACCCATGTCCGTCCAGCCGCTCTTGGACCCGTTCTCCGCGACTGCGCGGGCCCGCCAGGAATACCACCGCCTGTCCCGGAGCGCGTCGGTCAGGGTCCAGCTTTCGGTTTGGACCCGCGCCCGCCGCACGGGCTGGCGCGCATTGAGCGCGGAGTAGACCTCGTACAGGTGTTCCCGGTCCCGCATTCGGCTCTCGGGGCCGGATAAGAGGGAAAGGGCTGGCTTGGGGGTCTCGACCCAGCTTTTGTCTCCGGGGTTGCGGTCGCCGGGCTTTTCGGGCACGCTCCCGGAATCTTTCACCCGGAAGCAGCCCCGTCGCCAGGCGCTGTCCGCCTTCCCGTCCGTGGCCTTCACCCGCCAGAAGTAGCGATCGCCCCGGTGCAATCCGGAGACGGAAAAGCTCGCGCGACCGCTGTGCAGGGGAGTCGCCTCGGAGATGGCCAGCTCAGGGGAGTCGAAGCGCGGGCTGCTGTCCAGCTGGAAGACGCAGGAGACGGAGTCCCCGTCTGGGTCCGCGGTATTTCCCGCTGCCAGCTCCACGCTTGTGGCGTTGATTGCGGCGCCTTTGGCAGGGGAGAGGAGCTCCGGGGCATAGGGAGCGGTGTTGTTCGTGTCCACCCGGAAGGCGTGCGGGCCGCTGCTCGCTTGTGCTCCATCCCCGTCCCGGGCCGTGGCCCGCCAGTAATAGCGCCTGCCCTGCTCCAGGGCGCTGTCCACACGCCAGGAGGTGGTGCCGTTTCGTCCTTGCTCGATCCCCGAGACAGAGGCCACTTCCCGGGTCATGTTGGCGTCAGCGCAGACCCGGAAGCCGTACGTCGGGCTGTCGTCCGGGTCGAAGCTGTTGTTCACCTCCAGCCTCGGCCAGCGGGTGCCCACTGTCTTGCCCGGTGCGGGACGGCTGGCGGCGAAGGGTTCCGGGGGATTGTTCTCCGTGTTCACCCGGAAGATGCCGTAGCGCCACAGGCTGTACGCGGTCCCGTCAAAGGCCCGGACACGCCAGTGGTACTCCTGGTTGTCCTTCAAGTCCGCGGGCACGTGCCATGAGGTTCGTCCCTGGCCCTGGATCACCTCCCCGGAGGAGGCCACGGGCTCGGTCATTCGCCTGTCGGCATGGACCTGGAAGAAGTAGCGGACCGGGTCCTGATCCGGGTCCTCGCTGTTGTGGACCACGAGCTCCGGGTTGGCGGAGCTCACCTCCGCTTCTTCCGCCGGAGAGGCGATTTCCGGCACCTCTGGCGGGGTATTGGCCTCACAGGGGTCGGTCCCTTGTTTCCATTCCCTGAGGTTGCTGACCCCGTCCCCGTCCCGGTCTCCGCCGGGACGAATATCCAGGGTTTTGAAATGCTCCATCTCCCAGGCGTCGGGAAGGCCGTCCCCGTCGCTGTCCGCGCCCTGGGCCGGGGCGATATCCAGGCTGATTGCGGTTTCGTCCGTGAGCTCCCCGTCCGTGGCGACAAAGCGCACTGAATATTCTCCCGCCTGACCTGTGTCCGGAGTCCAGTCGAAAATAGCGGTGCCGTCATCCCCATCGGTGAAGCTCGCTCCCGCGGGAAGGCCTTTGGCGGAGATCGTGGGCACGGACCCGTCCGGATCGTTGGCCTGGACCACAAAGGAGAGCTGCTGTCCCTCCCGGCCCTTTTTGTCCGAGATGCGGGCTATCTCCGGCGCCTGCGGCCCCTGCTCCGGATCGCGGAAGCGCAGCTGATACCTTCCGGGGGTGTTGGCGTCAAAAAGATGGAGATGGTGATTCCAGCCCTGGGTGGGATTTTCCTTTCGAGTCTTGGACAGCCAGGCGTTCGCCTCCTTGATCCGCTTGCCGTCGGAGCGAATGACGGAATCCAGCTCCTTGTTTCCCCGAAAAGGGTCCGGCAGGCGGACATACAGGAAACCGTCGGTTTCGGGGGTTTGCAGTGTATGCTTCGTCCCCGTCGAGGAGCTCCGCTCCAGGTCCGCATTTTCGCTCAGGTCCGTGACAGCGGTATCCGTGCCGCTTGATTCGTACACGCGGTACACGTCCCCGTCCCGGGCCAGGAAGTCCCGGACTCCGTCCCTGCCCGGAAGATCGACCAGAACGTCCCGGACCAGGGTGTGGGTCCGCACCTCCCGGAGGAGCGCGGTCATGTCCCCTCCCAGGGCGTCGGCGTGGCTGAAGTCGGCCTCGAAGTCGACAAAACGGCCGGACTGGGAGCAGGTCATGATCCATCTGCCCACGGAGGAGGATTTGGGGCCCATGTCGCCGAAGTCCACCAAAAGGGTATCTTCGGCGGGCTCGGCATCCACGTAGCTGCCATGGATGGTGAATCCGATCTCCAGACCCTGCTCGTTGGACACGATCTCCGGCTGGGCGGAATCGATCTTGACCTCTCTCGCCGTGCCGTTGCCGCTGTTTTGTACGCGCACGCCCAGGGTGAAGGGGACCGGCGGCTCCACCTCGGTGGTGAAGGCGTCGTCCCCGTACACACGCTCCGGAAGGAAGTAGTCCAGGCTGAGCCGGGGCATGGGACGCACGCGGATGCTGTCCGGCTCAACTGTGATCCGGTGCCTTTCTCCGCGCAGGGTATAGGAGAGCTCCGCCCCCACGGAGTAGGGCGTGCCCGCCTGCATCCCTTCCGCGGCCCCGGGCGAGGGGATGAGCATCCACTCCAGCTCTTTTGTGGAGGAGGCCCCCACATCCGAGGCGGCCCACTCCTCCTGTCCCCGGCTCAGCCCCTCGGACTCGGGGCGGACGAAGAACAGGGCCTCGGTGTTGTCCGGATCCGGGCTGATCCGTACCGGATTTTCCTCTCCGTCGGTCACCCGGATGTCCACGCGAACCTCCTTGAGGGAGGTGTCGCTCAATCCGTTCTCGATGCGCATGTGCGCCCTGAAAGCCTGACGTTCCAGGGTCATCCTCTGCTTGATTTCGAGGACCACCGTGGCGCACTCGGTGGGTTGGGCGCGGGAAGTGGTCACAAGGAAAAGGAAGAGAAAAACGCCCATCAGGAGCCAGCAGGAAAGAAAGAAATCGATTCGACGCATAGATCCGTCCTGTCCTTGTGTGGAAGCGGGGCGAAATGCCTACTTCATCTCGATCTCCAGCCCCCTGCCCCGCAGAGCAAAGGGTTGCCCCCTGGGGATGGGATGATTATCCGTATGGTCCAGGATGGACATGGCGATATAGCGGGGCGCTGCCTGGTCGAGCCTGTTCTTCTGGGGGTCCGCGAGATGCCATCTCTCTCCATAAAGGGATTCCGCCCAGTTGTGGTATCCCGAGATATGAAGCGCCCCGCTGCCTTGGCGGACAAAGCCGGCCATGACGCGTGTGGGAATTCCGCTGGCCCGGGCCAGGGCGGCATAGAGGTCGGCGAATTCGGTGCAGTCCCCCTCGCGGTGCTTCAAGGCGTGGAGAGCGCCGAGCTCTCGGCTGGTGTATCCCGTGTGATCGATTTCCCTGTTGATCCAGCCCAGGATGTTTTGGAGTGTTCCTTCCTCTGTCTGGGTTTGGAGCCGGGAGGCCCTGGAGGCGACGGTCCGCGCCGCGCTTTGAATGAAGGGGCCTGGAGTCGACCACTCCGAATGTCCCTGGCGCGGGACGGCCCGAGGGCTGTTCCGCATGGCGAGCTCGGCCCTGACAGTCACCTGTTTGCTTCCGTAAGGGGGGACCAGGGGAAAGCGGAAGGTGAGGATCTGGTGTCCCCGGCTGTCGAGCTGTCGATGGAAATCCTTCGTGGCCCGAATGTTTCTGCATGTCTGGAAGGAGGTCCGCTTCAGGGGAGCGTAGGTCCACAGGACAGCGTTATGAACGGCGCGCCCCGTGGGGTTTCGGAGAATGAAGCCGTAGCGCACGCGCTTGATCTCCTGGCTATGGTCCCTGGTTGACGAAGCCGATGGCTCATTGAAGGCGAAGTAGCCCCATAGACCCGCCGCAAGCAGGACAAGCGCCGCCGAGAAGGCTGCGGCAACAGCCATCAGGCGAGAAAAGGGAATCCTTGAGGCACGGAGCGTCATTTTCATTGAAGACTGGTCCCGAATGAGATAGCTTGTAAAAAGGGGTACGTGTTTTTTCTTGGCTCAAGGGGTCTACCATATTTTATTCTCATGTCAAGAAGAAAAAGCGGTAAAAACTAAGGCAGGACTTGACGGACATTATGAAAAAAAATAGGACTGAATCGGTTCATTACGAAGAAAAAAGGTCACAAGGCTCGGAACAGGACGTGCTTTCCAGTTTTGAAGAGGGGTGGCAAGACCATCAAAATTTCGCATTACGGCTCAAGAAGCAGCGGAAAGACCTGGGCTTGAGTCAGAGACGGCTGTCCGAGCAAGTCGGTATCAGCATGAAAACCATCCAGAAGTACGAGTACGGGGATGTGCCCAAGGGATCCAATCTGGTCAGCCTTTCCCGGGCTCTCGGCTGCTCCATCGATTGGCTTCTCCTCGGGGCTGATCCCGGGATAAGCGAGTCGAGGGAAGGAGAGGCCCTCTATCGCGCCAATGAGCCCGAAATGGTCATGATCCCTAGGGTTCTGGCACGGCTGAACGCGGGCGGCGGAAGCCTGGAGACGAGCGGTGGCGTGGAGGGGAGGCATGGATTCCGCTACGACTGGATCAGACAGAAGGGCAAACCCTCGCAGATGGTCCTCATGGATGTCTCCGGGGACTCCATGAGCCCGGAGATCAAGGACGGGGACACCGTTCTCATCGATCGGGGGCAGACAAACATCTATATCGGGAAGATCTATGCGGTAAGCATCGGGCAGGAGATAACAGTCAAGTATGTGGAGCGGG
>CAYFSD010000068.1:3390-7728 GCA_964345705.1 uncultured Desulfohalobiaceae bacterium | reverse complement strand
ATCTGTGACAAGTACGACGTGCTGCTCGTGGCGGACGAAGTCATGACCGGAGTGGGCCGGACCGGCAGGAACTTCGCCATGCAGCACTGGGATGTCAGCCCGGATATGCTGGTCTGCGCCAAGGGGCTGGCCGGAGGCTACTCCCCGCTTTTCTGCCTCATGTGCACGGAGGAGATCCACCGGACCATCCGGGAAGGGAACGGGGCCTTCGTGCACGGGCACACCTACAGCCAGAATCCCCTGTCCTGCGCCATCGGCAACGCGGTTCTGGACTCCATCCGCAAGCACGATCTGGTGCGCCGCTCCGCGGAGATGGGAGAATACCTCCTAGAGCAGATGCAGGACCTGTACGAGATCCCCATTGTAGGAGATGTGCGGGGCTTGGGGCTTTTCTGCGGCGTGGAGCTGGTACGGGACCGGCAGAGCAAGGCGCCCTTCCACCCGGAGAGCAGAGTCAGTGCCCTGATCACGGACAAGGCCTTCGAGAAGGGCCTCATCGTCTATCCCGGCTCGGGGGGCGTGGACGGAATCCACGGGGATCACGTCCTGGTGGCTCCGCCTTTCATCATCACCCGGGAGCAGATCCAGGAGCTCGTCGCCATTCTCCGGGAATCGATCCAGGAGGTGGCCGAGGAGCTGGGCTGCTGAGCTGGACAGAACCTCGCGCAGAAGCGGCGGCCTCCCGCTTAAAAATTCCCTGGAAACAGTCGGCGAGGCGCAACATGAGCCACGTCGTTATCACCGCGGCCATTACCGGAAGCAGGATTACGGATTCAGATGGTTACCCCGCACTCTCCGCCAAGCTGCGGATGGCCTGCATGTATCGGTTCAGGTCCCTGATAAAGATGTCGTTGTGCCCCGCCTCGGGAATCTCGACGAAAGTCTTGTCCTCCGCCGGGCAGGCCTCGTACAGGGCTTTTGCCTCGGAGAGGGGGATGATCCAGTCCCGCTCAGCGTGAAGGATCAGGCAGGGCAAATGTACCCCGGCCATTTTATCCAGGTTGTCCATCCCCTGCTTCTCGTCCAGGCCGAGGGTCAGCTCATCGACTCCCAAAAGGCGGAGCAGGGGCATGGTGTAGGCGAATCCACTCTCGATGATCAGGGCCCGGAACTCGTCCTGGCGGCTGCCGGCCAGCTCCAGGGCCGGGGCGCTGCCCAGGGAGCGGCCCATGACGATCAGAGGGCCTTGGTGCCCCTTTTCCTCGAGCCAGTCCTGAACAAAGTCGAAGACTGCGTGGCTATCCCGCATCATGCCGCTCACGCTCGGAGAGCCAGAGGATTGACCGTAGCCCCGGTAGTCCACCGGAATGAAGGTCATGCCCATTCGGGCATAGACCCCGCCCAGCTCGTCGTAGTCCGAGACGATCTCCCCGTTGCCGTGAAAGAAGAGAATGCACGCCCCGTCCTCGGGCCCCGTATGCGCCCTGGCCATGAGCGAGACGTCCCCTTCCACCGGTATGAGCAGGTCCTCGGTCCCATCCGGCGCCGCAGGCGATAGATCCGGCCGGGGATGGAAAACCGAGGAGATGATATCCGGCCTGTCCAGCGCGGAATAGTCCCCTTGCCCGAACTGGGTCATGCTTCGTGCCCTCCTGTTGCGGTTATCCGACACGTGGTGTGGAACTTGCCAGAAATCACGGAAAACTTTAATGTGAAAATTAACTGCAAATGCTCTTGAGCACCGTCAGGATATCTCGAGCATGGACTGTGATACACAGAACTTATCAGCATAAAGGGAAAAAGGAAAATCAATGACGGATATCAAGCAAAAGTATGCCGAGCAGGGATATGAGGAACTGCCTCACGGAAAGCAGCTCCTCGAGGATCCGATCCTGAACAAGGGCACCGCCTTCACTGAAGCCGAACGCGAGACTCTGAAGCTGCGCGGCCTTCTTCCTCCCCGGATCGTTACTCTGGAGCAGCAGGAGGCCCGCATCCTTGAGAGCGTGCGCAGGAAGCCCACGGATATCGGAAAATACATTACCCTGATGGCCCTGCACGATCGCAATCGAACCCTGTTTTACAGGGTGGTATTGAATCACCTGCAGGAAATGATGCCCATTGTCTACACCCCCACTGTTGGACAGGCCTGCCAGGAGTTCTCGCACATCTTCCGCAAGGCCCGCGGGTTGTATGTGACCGCCGAGGACAAGGGACAGATCAATGACGTTCTGCGCAACTGGCCTTATCAAGATGTGCGAATCATCGTGGTCACCGATGGCGAGCGCATCCTGGGTCTGGGAGATCTGGGAGTGGACGGCATGGGCATACCTGTGGGCAAGCTGGCCCTGTACGTGGCCTGTGCGGGTATCCATCCCTCCCAATGTCTGCCCCTCACCATCGATGTGGGCTGCAACAATGAAGAGCTGTTGAACGACCCGCTGTATTTGGGTCTCCAGCACCCGCGCATTCGAGGCCGGGACTACGACGAGCTCCTGGACGAATTGGTGCAGGGAGTCCAGGAAATCTTTCCAGACGCTCTTCTGCAGTTCGAGGACTTCGGAAACGCCAACGCCTTCCGCCTGCTGGACAGATACAAGGATTCGGTCTGCTGTTTCAACGACGACATACAGGGGACTGCATCCGTGGCCCTGGCCGGGGTCCTTTCCGCCCTGAAAGCGACCGGCACGAAGCTGGAGGAGCAAAAGCTCCTTTTTCTAGGGGCAGGTGAGGCGGGAACCGGAATCGCCAATCTCGCAGTCATGGCCATGGTGGATGCGGGGCTATCCCTCTCCGAGGCCAGAAAGCGCTGCTGGTTCGTGGACTCCAAGGGCCTGGTGGTCAAAAGCCGGGAGAATCTCGCCGAGCACAAGCTGCCGTTTGCCCATGACTGCGAACCGGCCCCTGATTTGGAAACCGCGGCCAGGATGATTCAGCCCACTGCCCTCATCGGGGTCTCCGGGCAGAAGGGGGCTTTCACCCGGCCCATTCTGGAAATGATGGCCCAGTGGAATCGACACCCCATCATTTTCGCCTTTTCCAACCCTACGAACAACTCGGAGTGCACAGCTGAAGAGGCCTACACATTCACCGAGGGAAGGGCGGTCTTTGCCAGCGGCAGTCCCTTCCAGCCGGTGACCGTTGGGGGAAAAACATTCGTGCCGGGCCAGGGGAACAATGTGTACATCTTCCCCGGGGTGGGACTCGGGTCGACATTCTGCCGAGCCCGCCGCATCCCGGAAGAGGTCTTCCTGAGGGCGGCTTATATCCTGGCCCGAAAGCCTACAAAGGAAGACTACGAGCAGGGATGCATTTATCCATCCCTGACCCGGATCAGGGAAGTCTCCCGGGATATCGCCGTGGCCGTGGCCGATTATGCCTATGAGAACGGCCTTGCAAACAAGCCCAGGCCCAAGGATCTTGCCGCCGCTCTGGAGGAATCTATGTACGAACCCGAGTACGTGGAATACATTTAGGCTCGCAAAAGGGCGGAAACCGCGACAAGCGCGGCACCGGGTCTCATTTGCTGAACAGTTGCAATTCATTCAGGCTTTCAACAATCAAAAAAAGGCGGCCCTGCCTTTCTGATAAAGGCTGAGCCGCCTATTCGATTTCTCAAGGTGGATAGCTCAAGTGAAGAGCTTGGCTCTTGATCGGCTTGCTGTCAGAATGATAACAAAAACCCTGATCGAGGACATCAACCACCCATCCAATTGCAGTCCGCGGTATGGCAATGCAAATTGTCCATCTGTTCCTTAGTCAGCTCTTCTTTCGCATAATTCAGCTCATTGCTGGTAAAATCAAATCCGTCACTTCTACCCAAATCTGAATTGCAAAAATCCTCAACTTCCTTATACCCTGCGAGCTTCTTAGCAAGCCCCTCATCCGACTGCACTTTTTGACAGAATTTTCTTGCTGAATCCAATGACATCTCTTTTCTCCTTTCAAGCTGACTTGAAAAAATTTGGTTAAAAGACTTCACTCCTACACTAATCTGTACTATACAATAGTTATGTTTTTTAGCAATCCTTTTTCAATTAATTTGTCATTATTCACCACCCCTCCCATACCGCAGCGTCCATAGGCTTTTTCCCTTGATTTCTGCGAGCTATTGCTATTCGACCCTTCAACCGGAAAATATCCCCTTATGAATTCTCACGATAACCAGACACAGGATCACCATTCCTTGGGGCACGGCCCCGCAAGCAAAGGACATGCCGGGCACGGCGGGAATCATCAGGGGCATCAGGAGCTCATGGTGCGCGATTTCCGGCAGCGTTTATGGTCTGCCTGATCCTGCCCCTGCCCGTGGCCATCCCCCTCGCTGCGGGTGTCCTGTATTTCGCCGGGATAATCCTTATCCCCGCGGTGGCAGCGCTCATTATGTCCGTGTCCACA
>CAYFSD010000068.1:0-3290 GCA_964345705.1 uncultured Desulfohalobiaceae bacterium | reverse complement strand
GTGGCAGCGCTCATTATGTCCGTGTCCACAATTATCGCGGCCATAAACGCCAAGCTTCTCAGGCTGGACTAGAAAAAAAGCTTTTTGACCATCCAACAGAAGCTCGTTAACCTCGACTCCATGCAAGAAAACAGGAATGCTGAATCAAGCGGCGCGGACAACAGATTGGAGTCTCTCGTGCGAACAGCTTTGGACCTGGGAGCGACCGAGGCCCGGGTCATCCCCGCGGACAGCATCGTTGTCGATCCCGGGCTGGCGGAGATGTGCCACAATCCCAAGTGCATCAACTACGGGCTGTCCAAGAGCTGCCCGCCGAACGTGGCCGGCCCCGAGGCGTTCCGGGAACAACTTGAGGGCTTCACTTGGGCGATTGTGTTCAAGATCGAGGTGCCCTCACAGATCCTGTACTCCACGCAGGACCTGGAGCTGTTCCAGCTGCTGCACGAAATCGCGGCCAATGTGGACCTAGCGGCGAGGGGCATGGGATTTTCCGGTGCCCGGGGCTATGCCGGCAATTCCTGCAAGAAGGCGTTCTGCCACGACTTTCTGCAGTGCCGCGCCCTTTACGAAGACGGTGAGTGCCGCAACCCCGACCGGGCCAGGGCCTCCATGTCCGGTTACGGGGTCAATGTGACCAAGCTCTACGAGGCCGCGGGCTGGCCGCTCAAGGAGCCCGAGCGCCAGACCGGTGAGGGCAGCACGAGGATGGCAAGCATCTGCGGACTGGTGCTGATTGATTGATAAACCGAGCTGAACGTTTCAAAGAGGCGAGATATGGGCGTGCAGGGAAAAAAGACCTTTGCCGTGGTGGACTACAAGACGTGCGACCCCAATCAGTGCGATCCGGAGAATGGAAAGTGCGCTGCGGCGAAAGCCTGCCCGCAGAAGATCATTATCCAGATCGACGGCGTTTTTGAGCAGCCCATGATCAATCACGAGCTGTGCCAGGGATGCTGGGAATGTTTCGAGGCCTGTCCCCTGGGGGCGGTGTATAGAAGGGAAGTCGGCGTCTAATCCTGCCAGGAGGAGCCGGGGCGAAAGCGCCCTGGCCGACACTGCGCTGCTCCCGGATCCCTCAGCTCTGCAGGGGATAGCCGGCCTCCTTCCATGCATTGACACCCCCCTCGATGACCTTGACGTTGGTGAATCCTCGCTCCATAAGGCTCTTGGCCAGACCGGCCGAAGTGTTCTCCTGGGCTCAGGCGCAGTAGAGGATCATTTCCTGATCCGCATCCAGCTGGGACAGCCGGCCGCGGATATCGGGCCAGCTCTCGGCGCCCTGCAAAAGGATGTTCTCGCATTTGCTCGCATCGCCATAGGCACACACAAGCCTGGCCTGTCCGGCCTTGGTCTTTTCTCTCGCCTCTTGGGCGGAAATTTTCATTACTTCACTCATGGGAACCTCCTCCTGGTTGGCGTGGCGTCTCAAGCTCCTCTCCCTCCCAAGCGGGGGATGGTACGGGAAACCAAAACGGAAAACCGAAAACGAGCAGATCGAGACATACCCGTATATTATAAATTGTGACGGGAAAGACGGAACCCCGTCAAGCGGAAAGAAGAGAGTCTCCAGACGGGGTGCGCCCTCTTGTGCGCGGCCCCGGGCTGGAGATGGAAGGGAATTGAAATCGGCTCCTATGAACCGGGAGAGGCGAGCGCCTGGAGCCTGGGTTAGGTGATGGCAACGATAGCCGCCCGGCCCGCCGAACCCTCGGCGGGCCGGGCGGTTTGCGGCCGGATGAATCAGCCTTCCCGCACGCCCTTTTCGATGCGGTCGCCGACGTCCTTGTCGATGTTGCGCCAGTAATCAAAGGCGCGCTGCAGCACCGGCTCGGTCACGCCCTTCTTGAGGTGGCCCACCACGTTGGCCACCAGCCGGTCGCGCTGCTCCTCGGTCATGACCTCCCGCACCAGGGTGCCGGGCTGGCCGAAGTCGTCGTCCTGCTCGCGCAAGGTGTAGGGGGCGCGCACGAACTGACCGCTGGCGCTCCACACGGCGTCCTCGGGATAGCGCTCGGGGTCCGCCTCGGACCCGCCTTTGGAGTTGGGGGCGTACACGGGGTCGGTCACGTTCATCATCCGCATCCTTCCGCCCTTGCTGTAGCTATTCACCTCGGACTTGGGCTGATTGACCGGGATCTGCTTGTAGTTGACCCCCAATCGGGCCCGGTGGGCATCGGCATAGGAAGTCAGCCGGGCCAGAAGCATCTTGTCCGGGCTGGGACCGATCCCGGGGACAAAGCTGTTCGGCTCGAAGGCGGCCTGCTCGATCTGGGTATGGAAGTCCGTGGGGTTGGTGGTGAGCGTCAGCCGCCCCACCTCGTGCAGCGGGTAGTCCTCGTGGGGCCAGATCTTGGTCAGATCGAAGGGGTTGAACCGGTAGTTTTCGGCCTCCTCGAAGGGCATGATCTGCACCTTGAGCGTCCAGCTGGGATAGTCCCCCCGACGGATGGCGTCGCTCAGATCGCGCCGGTGATAATCGGGGTCATCGCCCGCGATCCGCTCGGCCTCCTCCTGGGTGAGGAAGTCGATGCCCTGGTCCGTCTTGAAGTGGTACTTGACCCAGAACTTCTCCCCCTTGGCGTTGACCCACATATAGGTGTGGCTGGTGTACCCGTTCATGTGCCGATAGCTCTTGGGGATACCGCGATCGCTCATCAGGATGGTCACCTGGTGGGCCGTCTCCGGGGACAGGGTCCAAAAGTCCCACTGCATGTCGTGATCCCGCAGCCCGGTATCCGCCCGGCGCTTCTGGGAATGGATGAAGTGCTGGAACTTCATGGGATCGCGCACGAAGAACACCGGGGTGTTGTTCCCCACCATGTCGTAGTTGCCCTCGTCGGTGTAGAACTTCAGGGCAAAGCCGCGCACGTCCCGCCATGTGTCAGGGCTCCCCGCCTCGCCGGCCACCGTGGAGAACCGGGCCAGGACCTCGGTCTTCTTGCCCGGCTGGAACACCGAGGCCTTGGTGTAGGCGCTCACGTCCTGGGTGACCTCGAAGTGCCCAAAGGCGCCGGAGCCCTTGGCGTGGGGCTGGCGATCCGGGATCATCTCGCGGTTGAAGTTGGCCATCTGCTCCATGAGGTAATGGTCCTGGTGCAGAACAGGGCCGTCCGGTCCGACGGTGAGAGCATACTCGTTGCTGGATACGGGATTTCCCGCATCGTTTGTGGTTGGCTTGCGCTGCTTGCTCATGCTTTCTCCTTTCCATTTGATGGAAGTATTTGTCTCAAAATATGGCAACTATTCACCACCCCAATGCCTCAGCATCCACGGGCACGGGGTCCTTGAAT
>CAYFSD010000067.1:0-7733 GCA_964345705.1 uncultured Desulfohalobiaceae bacterium | reverse complement strand
ACAAAGGTCTCGTGCAGCCCCGGGCTGCCGCCGACGGGATCGCTGACATTCTTCATCAGCGTAGAGTCGGACACTCCCTTGTGGAAGGAACGCGCCGCGAACTCGGATTCATGGCCGAACCCGTGCAGGAGGAAGACGCAGTCCGGGTGGATGAAGTCCGTGACCTTGGCCTTGATGGAGCCGGTATGCTGCTCCGAGGAGACCTCCACCGTGTCTCCGTCCCGGATCCCCAACTCCCTGGCGCAGCGCTGATTGATCCAGAGCGTGTTCTCCGGCACGAGCTCGTTCAGATAGGGGTTGTTCTGGGTGGAGACGTGAGTGTGCTGGGCGCAGCGCCCCACCACCATGCGGAAGCGGTCCGGGCCATCCCCGGAATCGGGGGACTGGTACGGCGGGAAGGAAGAAAAGCCCGCATCCGTGAGCAGGGAGGAGACGCACTCGATCTTGCCCGAGGGGGTCTTGAAGGCGAGCCCGTTCTCCCGGTCCCAGAAGTGCTGCTTGTCCGTATAGGCCACGAACCCCTTGGCCCGGAAGTCCTCCAGAGAGAAGCCGGTGGGCTCCAGCTGCCAGCGCACCAGCTCCTCCACGGAGCTGTAGGGGAAGTACTGCTCCAGGCCCAGGCGCTTGGCCAGCTCGCGCAGGATGATGGGTCCGGGAAGGGTGTCGTAGCGCGGGCTGAGCGCCTGTTGCCGGAGAAAGATCTGGGGCTTGAGGCTATTGGCCTGCTGGGGGCTGTCCATACGCTCCAGATAGGTGGACTCGGGCAGGATGACATCGGAGTACCAGGCGATGTCGCTGTACTGGATGTCGATGCTGACCACCAGATCCAGCTCCTGCAGGGCCCGCTTGGTCTGGTTGGTGTCCGGTATGGACATGAGGGGATCGAAGCGGAAGGCGAACAGGGCCTTGATCGGATAGGGATCCTCATTCAGCACTGCCTGGGGCAGCATCTGGGGCGCCCCGTGGTTGGGATCGGGCAGGGGGAACTCCGGGGTGCCCACCTTGTCCAGGCGGGGCGCGTCCGGCTTGGGCAGGCCTTCCTGCTCCGTGAGCTTGCGGGCCGGTTTGCCGCCGACCACGCCGGGCCCCTTCTTGATGAAGATCCCGCCGGGCGTCTCCACGCTGCCCATGAGGGCGTTGAGCAGGAGAATGGAGCGGCGGAGATGGATCTCATTGACATGGTGCGCCCCGCGATAGCCCATGTGAAAGATGACCTTGGGCTTGTCCCGTCCCAGCTCCCGGGCGAAGCGAACGATCTCCTCCGCGGGGATGCCCGTCTCCTTCTCGGCCCACTCCGGGGTGTAGCTGCTGACGAAGCCCCGGAGCTCGTTGAGGCCGGAGACCCAGCGCTCCACGAAATCCGCGTCGTAGAGGCGCTCCTGGAAGATCACGTTCATCAGGGCGTAGTTCAGGGCCAGATCCGTGCCTGGGCGGATCATCCAGTAGCGATGGGCCTTGGAGGCGGTCACCGTGACCCGGGGGTCGATGTAGGTCAATTTGGCTCCCCGGTTCATGGCGTCCACGATCTGGCGCACCGGCTTGACCTGGATGGACTCGAAGATATTCCGTCCGTAGAGGACCAGATGCCGGGTGTTGGAATAGTCCATCCCGATCTGCCCGTCGGTGTACCCGAAGACGGAACGGCAGGCCGTGTTCATGGACCCCTTGCACAGGGCGTCGTGGGAAAGATAGTTGGGCGAGCCCAGGGCCCGCAGGAAGGTCTTGCTCACGTGGGTGCTGAGCTGCGCCCGTTCGGTGAGGGCCACGCTCTCGCCGCCGTACTTCTCGGTGATCTCCTTGAGCCTGTCTGCGACGAAATCCAGGGCCTCCTCCCAGGAGGCGCGGCGCCACTGCCCCGACCCCCTGGGGCCGATGCGGATCATGGGGCCCTGCACCCGCTGGGCGTCATCGACAAGGGCCTTGCCCGCCGCCCCCTTGGGGCACAGGCTCCCCTCCATGCCGGCAACGTGCGGATTGCCCTCGATGAAGGACACCTCGCCGTTCTTCACGGTGACCTTAATGGGGCACCGAATGGAGCACATAAAGCACTGGGTATAGACTTCCTGATCCATGGTATGACTCCTGAGGGTTGATTCGCTCCACAGGTCCGCCGATCATTCATCCGGCGCTCAGGGCCGGCTCGAAGCGGATCGGCGCAGGGATTCGCTTGCCGTCCAATCACATCCCGATTTCCAGGGGAAGGCCCCCGTTGGTTCTTGAGGGGGGGCAACCGGCTCCCCTCGTTTTTCTATCCCGTTAAAAACCGACAATCGCCCGGGAGCACCTTCAGCCCAGGGATTTTTCGTATTTGAGCCGGAGGGGGATCCCGATCCCCAGCCCGGCCAGAGAGACCCCCAGAAACAGGAGCAGATAGGGGGCCGGAGTGACCGAGGCAAAGAGCCGCTGATCCACGACGAGCTGCATCCCGTAGGCCGCGCCCCCCAGAAGGAGGCCCAGGATCACGGCCAGGCTGGCCAGACCGGCTCCATGCCGGACGCGACGACGCCAGAGGGTGTACCCGCCGTTGATCGCGGCGAAGAAGGTGAAAACCGGCAGCCAGACCCTCAGGCTCGCGGGGGCGAAGCCGAGGAGCAGCAGCCCCAGGGCGAGAAGCCCGAACACGGCCAGCAGGAGCCCGGTGACAAAGGCGAACCAGTTGGGCAGACGGACGTCCAGCCAATCCACGATCGCTCGAAGCGGCATGCCTCTTCTCCAAGATCTCGTTCCCTTCGGACTACGAGCTAGCGGGTCTGTCCGGTCTGCGCAGGAACTTGCGCGTCCTTCCGGATGTCGGGGCTGCTCCCGTTTCGAAGGGCCCGCAGCCTCCCGCGCGCCACCACCCAAAGGATGTAGGAAGAAATCAGCACGAGAAGGAACCAGAAGATCGACCCCATCTCGTAGCTTCGCTCTCCCAGGGTGACGGCAAAGAGGTACCCCTGGCCGAAGCGCTCGCGGAGCCCGGCGGGATCGTACGCGTTGTTCACATAGGTCAGCATGGAGAAAACCGGGATGTAGAGGGTGAGCAGATTGTTCAGCAGGCCCTCGATGAAATAGTTGTAGTAGAGCTCGTTCAGCTTGCCCTGATCCAGGTCCTTGGCCAGCCCCTTGGCCTTCTCCGGGTCCTCCTCCCGGGAGCGCATGATCTCCTCCCGGATCCGGTACCAGTAGTCGAATTCGCTCTTGAGGCGCCTGTAGCGCCTGGTCTTGAAATTCTCCGTCAACGTCTTGGCCACGAGCATGGTTGCCAAGGCCATCCCGGTGACCGCGACCGTGGGGCCCATCGCCTCCAGAGGCCGAAAGACGAAATCCAGCCCCATGCGGATCCACTGGATGATATCCAGAAGCATGAGCCACAGGGTGTCCATGGCGGCTCCTTGTTTCGGTCAGGGTTTGACCGTTTTCCGTCGCGGTGAGGGGCGGAGCGGATAAGCAAAAGGATTCCGCCCCGCCCGGTCCCGATCGTCAAGGGCCCGCCGAGGCTTCTCCCCCGGCGGGCCCGATCATTTCCGCGCTAGATCCAGACCTCGATCTTGAAGAAGCGGAAGAAGAGGAAGAGCAGCACAACCGCCAGGATGATCTTGAGCTGGACCTCGGTGAAGGCCTTCTGCATCCGGCTGCCGATGTACCCGCCCACGAAGCCGCCGATGACGATGGCCAGGGCGATCCAGAAGTCGGGCAGATAGCCATTGGCAAGGTATCCGATAAAGGAGCCGATGCTGGAGAAGCTGGTGCCCACCAGGGCAACCGGCACCGCGACATACATGGGCAGGGCGCCGACCATGGTCATGATCGGGGTGAGCAGGAATCCGCCGCCGATGCCGAAGCACCTGGCCACGATCCCGATGCCCAGGCCGATGATCCCGAAGAGGAGCGGATTGATCTTGAACTCCTCGCCCCAGAACTTGAAGCGATAGGTGGTCAGCTTGCTCGCTCCGTGGGTAATGGGCTCGATCTTGCCCATTTCCGCGGCGCGGCCCTCTTCCTTGGCCTTTTTCACCTCCGCGTTGAACTTCTCGGTCATGGCCTTGATGTTCTTGCGCTTCTCCATGGCCTTGGGCGTGAGCTCATACAGGGTCCGCGCGGCCATGAGCACCACCAATACGGCCAGCCATTCCTTGTACGTGGCCAGGGGCAGGAACGCGGTCACGTACTTGCCCAGCCAGATGGAGCCAATGAGGATGCCGATGCCGAAGGACAGGCCCACCGGCCAGCAGACGCGGTGCTCCTTGATCGCGTAGCGGTAGAAGGACCCGATGGGGGAAAACAGGGTCAAGGCCACGTTGGAGGGCCGCAGGACGTTGGCCGCATTGAGCCCGACCGGCCCCATGGTGTTGACCACCATGACCTGGTACGCGGCCATGAGCATGCCCCCGGCCGCGCCGATGAGGGAGAAGAAGGCCCCCACCAGGATGGCGCCGAGAACGATCCACAGGGGATTCATGTAGCGCCCGCCCAGGGAAAGCCAGAACCCGTTCCCGGCCAGGGTGTATTCACCGATCTTCTCACCGTTGACCGCGACCTGGAAATCGGTGTCCGGCGGGGTGTGGCGGAAGGTATCGAAGGTGGCGGTGAATTCGCCGGTTTCCTTGTTCAGCTCGATGTTCGTCCCCTCGTCCCAGTAGTTGCCGCTCTTCTCGTAGTCGGCGAGCACGCTGCGGGCGAAGATGGTGATCTTGCCCACCTGGGTCCGCTCCTTGGTGATGGTGTTGATCCCGTAGTTCGTCTCGTGGGTGTAGCGGAAGAAGTCCCATTCCGCCTTGCTGGTCAGCGGCCCGAGCTGCTCCTTGATTTCCGGGGAGAGCTCCTCCCACTGGTCCAGCTCGAACATGGTGGTGCCGTAAATCCCTTGGGCGAAGGAGGGCCCGCCGTAGCGCTTCTTGACCACCGAGCCGAACTCGCTCGGCTTGTTGGTGAGCATGTAGTAGAACACCGGGACCGAGGTGTCCTCGTTGAAGGAATGGGTCGCGGCGGCATCCAGGAGCTGGGCCTTCTCGTTCACCCCCTTCCCCTGGTTAGGGGCGAAGGTCCGCTGGGAGGAAACCGCGATGTACAGGTCCTCGCCCGGCTCGATCTGCCCGGAGATGGTCACTTCGTCCCCGGCTTTGTACGATTGCTTTTCCAGGCTCGCCTGGACCGCCGCCTCTGCCTGCGCAAACGGCGCCAGGGCCAGGACGAGCGCGGCGGCGATCCCCATCCAGAATCCGCGGGCACAAACTCGCATACTCCCCTCCTTACCGATTTCCGGGTTGGCAATGTCTCAAGAAAACGTCGTCTGCTCGGCAACGGACAAGGGCCCAGAAGGAAACCCGTGCAAAACACAGGAAGGCCCCGCTGAGCACGACAGCCGCCGAGTCCAACCCGCTCCCGGCGGCATGCCACACCTTCGCCTCATAAACCCAACCGCGCTTATAGCAATTTCCCTGCCAACCACATAAACAGGATGTACGCCCGGCTCCCCTTGAGGGACGCTGTCCATCTGTTCCACAAAGGCCAACCCTTGAAGAACAGGGTGTTCCATTCGGAACAGTTCTATGCTAGGTTGCCCATGCCCTTTCCTTGGGAGAACAAGAAAGACCTTCCCAATGTATTGAAACGACACGAGAAATCGGGAGACATACAGGGTATGGGCCAGGGCACGATCCTGCTTGCGGACGAGGACGAGCACATTCTCCGGGCCCTTTCCAACAGGCTCCGGAAGGAGGGGTACACGGTCTATTCCTGTCAAAACGGGGAACGGGCCTGGAACCTGATCAAGACGAGACAGCCGCGCCTGGTCATCGCGGAGCTGGAGCTGCAAGGGATCAACGGCATGCTCCTCTTGGAGCGGATCAAGCATCTCATGCCCGGAACTCCGGTCATCCTGACCACCCCCCACGGCAGCATCCGCAGCGCTGTTCGGGCCATGAAGCTGGGCGCGGCGGACTATCTGGCCAAGCCGGTCAACCTCCGGGAGGTGGTCAATCTGGTGGAGGCTTCCCTGGAGGATGTCGCCCACGCCCCGGAGGGAGAATCCCGCCGGCGGCCGAATGCGGAGCGGATTGGCGCACCGGACATCATGGTCGGTCGGAGCCCTCCCATGCAGGAGGTTTTCAACCTAGTGGACAAGGTGGCCCAGTCCAGATCCAACATCCTGATCACCGGAGAGACGGGCACCGGCAAGGAGCTCGTGGCCCAGGCCATCCACAGGACGGGGTCCGGGGCCTGGGCCCCGCTGGTGACCATCGACTGCGCCGCCATTCCGGAGAACCTGTTGGAGTCCGAGCTCTTCGGCTACGCCCGCGGGGCTTTCACCGGCGCGGACCGGAGCAAGACGGGACAGATCGAGCAGGCCCACGGCGGCACGCTCTTTCTGGACGAGATCGGCGAGATGCCCCTCTCCCTGCAGAAAAAGGTGCTGCGCTTTTTGCAGGAGAAGGCCTTCGTCCGCGTGGGGGGAAACCGGCAGCGCCGCGTGGACGTGCGGATCGTCGCGGCCACGAACAAGGACCTGGAGGCTGAGGTCGAGCGCGGGACCTGGCGGGAGGACCTCTTCTACCGTCTGGAGGTGATCCGCATCGATGTGCCGCCTCTTCGGCAGCGCAAGGAGGACATTCCCAGCCTGGCGGCCACCTTTCTGAACAAGCACGCCCAGCGCTGCAACCCGAATGTCCGCGAGATCAGCCGGGAGGCGATGGACTGTCTGACCGCCTACGACTGGCCGGGCAATGTGCGTGAGCTGGAAAACATCATGGAGCGGGCGGCGGTGCTCGCGGACGAGGAAAGGATCACGCCCTCCTGCCTCCCGGAACGCTTGACCGGTCGCAACGGGGACGGCGACGAGCTCGAGGAGGAAGGCAGGAGCCTGCCCCGGATGGAGCGCGCCCTCCTGGAACAGGCCCTGCAGCGGACCCGGGGCAACAAGAGCGCCGCGGCGCGGGAGCTGGGCATATCCCGCAAGCAGCTGCGCACCAGGATGGCCCGGCACGGGCTGCTGGAGAACCCCGCGGAATAACTCTTCCTATTGCTGATTGCGCCTGAATACCGCGAGCTCGAGGTTCCCCGCAAAGAAGCGTCCTCTTTCGCCCGCGGCCTCCAGGGACATGCCGGAGGTGAGCCCCGGCAGGCCGTCGGCTGCGGTGTAGGACCGGAAGTTGGCGTAGTGCTCTCTTCCCACCAGGCGCTCAATAGCGGCCAGGCCCAGGCGGAGCGCTCTCCCTGTCACTCCCTTTGGAGGAGCGAAATCGAGGAGGAAGAGAAGGCCTTCGGGGCGGACAACGCGAATGGCCTCCCGCAGAATGGCCTCCCGAGTGCCCGCCGGTTTTTCGTGCAGGGCCAGACAGATGGTTGCGGCGTGGAAGCTGTGATCGGAAAATCCCAGCTCTGCCGCGTCCTGGCGGAAAAAGGACACGGAGGAGGGGCTCCCGCGCCGAGCCACAGCGAGCATGGACGGAGAAAGGTCCACTCCCACCGCGTCCAGCCCCTCTTCATGGAACAGGACGCACTGCCGCCCCGTGCCGCAGCAGATGTCCAGGATCCTGCGGCAGCCCGCCTCGCGGACGCGTTTTGCTACCACGCGACGGATCCGGTCCAGAAAGGGCGAAGTGGCGGGATCGTAGACCCGGGCCAGGCGGCCGTACTCGTCCTTGCTGCCGCTATTGCCCTGTGATCGCGGAGTATGAGCTATGGCATCCATGCCCGCTTCAACCTCCCTCCTCTCCCCACGCTTCCATAGCCGCCTCACTACCATCGCTATT
>CAYFSD010000066.1:0-7739 GCA_964345705.1 uncultured Desulfohalobiaceae bacterium | reverse complement strand
AGGAGGCGGAATGCAGAAACATCTGTTGGTCACGGTGAGCGATTCGCCCACCTCCATGGAGGGTGCGCGCTTCTTGAGCTTCTTCTTCCGGGACAAGTCGCAGGTCAAGCTGACCCTGGTCCATGTGGCCCCGTCACAGGGAAGGGATCCGGGATTTGGCGAGAGGGACCCCACACCCAAGGAATGTCAGCTCCTGGAGAACGAGGCCCTGCAGTATGCGGGCCGGTTCCTGGAGGAAAGCGGTTTTCCCCGGGAGAGGACTCTGTGCCAGCACAGGATGAAGGCCATGACCACGGCCAAGGACATCCTGCGCGAGGCGGAACGGGGCAAGTACGACGCCGTCGTCCTGGGCAGGCGGGGGACCACCAGGCTGGAGGAGGCCCTGGGCAGCAGCGTGAGCATGCAGCTTCTGGAGCGGGACCGGAGCGTGCCCATCTGGATCTGCCGGCGCATCGACAGCAGCCTCAGCGGCGTCCTGCTCTGTCTGGACGGGTCTGAGCCCAGCCAGCGCATGGCCGATCACGTGGGCTTCATGCTGGAGGGCGATAACCATCACGGAGTGACCCTGTTCCATGTGTCCGACACGAGCGAAGCCGACTCGGCGGAGGAGGTCTTTGCCCCGGCCAGGGAGATTCTGCTGCGCAACGGGATGGACGCCTCCCGGATCGAGGAAAAGGTGGTCTCCGGACGCAACGCGGCCAAGGCCATCCAGCAGGAGGCCCGGGAAGGGGGGTACGCGGCGGTGGCCGCGGGCTACTCCGGGGCCGGACGCAAGGGATGGCGCGCGCAGCTCGGCATCGGCTCGGTGAGCAAGAAGCTCTCCTACGATCTGAAGGGTCACGGGCTGTGGATTAGCTGAGGGCCCTGGCGCGACCGTCACTCCGCACGGGCCGTTTCGCCTGGCATTATTCTTTGGCACAATGGAAAGGGGAAGTCTTTGCACGCCTCGTGCCTGAGCGCTTCTTGACGGGATGATCCGGGCAGGGGCCCAGGCGGGCGAGGCTGTGCGCGAACCGGAAACAAGGAGGGGGATATGCCCACGTGTCACGAGCTGAAAAAGGGCGAGGTCTATGTCTGCAGCGATTGCGGTCTGGAGCTGCAGGTGGTCAAGGAGTGCGACTGCCAGGACTCGGCAAGCGATTGCGCCTGCGCCACCCAGCCGGGATCCTGCGAGTTTACCTGCTGCGGGGAGCAGATGAAGAAGAAGTCCTGATCAGGGTGCCTTGGAACCCTGGCACAAGGGCCCCGGTCGGTTGTCCGGCCGGGGATTTTTTTGTGGCGAGGGGGAGAAAACGGAGTTTTCCCGGGAGGGGCTGATCAGTCCTTATCCGACGGTGAGGGGGCAGGACAGGACCCGGTCCTTGAGCACCTTCTGGTCGTACGCCGAGAGCAGAGCGTCCTTGGTCAGGATGCCGCTCACCCGTTTCGATCCGTGCTCCTCCACCACAGGGACAAAAGAGAAGTGGTTCTGCTCGAAGACCTGCATGGCCCGCTCCATGGTGTCCCTCTCCGAAAGGGTGACCGGCTCCCGGGTCATGACCTCACGGACCGCAAGGGAGTGCTTGAGCTCCTCGTAGCGGGGCAGCACGGGACGCAGGTCCCGCAAGCTCACCACGCCGGCGAGCTCCTCCCCGGCGTCCAGGACGACGAAGTGGGGAAAGGGCGAGCTCAGCAGCTCCCGATAGAGGAGCATGAGCGGGGCGCCCTCGTAGAGCCAGGTGAAGTCCCGACGCATGAACTCCCGCACATAGAGATTGCGCAGGATGCCCACGTCGTGTCCCCGCACGATGTTCACCCCGCTCCGGGCCAGCTTCATTTCGTACGCGGAGTACCCGAAGAGGAAGCGGACCACGAGGGTGGAGCTGATGCAGGCGAGCATGAGGGGCAGAATGATCTGATAGTGCAGGGTGAGCTCAAAGATGGTCATGATGGCGGTGATCGGGGCCAGGGTGGTCCCGGAGACCATGGCGCCCATGCCCGCGAGGGCGAAGAAGCCGGGGTGCAGGCCCTGGGAGAGCCCCAGCTGCGCGGAGAGGACCCCCATCGCCGTGCCCAGCGTGGCGCCCAGGTACAGGGAGGGCGCCAGGATGCCCCCGCTCATGCCCGAGCCGATGCATAGGGAGGTGGCCAGGAGCTTGGCCCCCAGCAGAAGGAGGGCCGTGTCCCAGAGCAGGGACTCCGTGAGCGCGGAGTTGACCGTGTCGTACCCTACGCCCAGGACCTGGGGCAGGGCCAGCGCGAGGCAGCCCAGGCCCAGCCCGCCAAGGGCCGGGGTGATCCATCTCGGGAGCGGGAGCCTGAGGAACAGGCTGTCCAGCCCGTAGGTCAGGCGCACGAAAATAATGGAGACGAGCCCCGCGGTCAGGCCCAGAAGGAGGTACGCGGCGAGCTCGAAGGAGCTGCCCAGGGCGAAGGGCACGACCTGGAAGGTGGGGAAATCGCCCCAGAACACGCGTGAGAGCACGGAGCCAGTGATCGCCGCGGTCACGATGTGGCTGATGTAGCCCACTTCCAGGTTCATGAGGATGATTTCCAGGGCAAAGAGGGTTCCGGCAACCGGGGCGTTGAACGTGGCCGCGATGCCGGCCGCGGCCCCACAGGCCAGGCACACGCGGCGCAGATCCGGCCGCAGGTCGAAGAATTGGGCCAGGGAGGAACCCACCGAGGCCCCGATCTGGACCACCGGGCCCTCCCGTCCCACCGAGGCCCCCGTGCCCAGGAGGAGGCTGGAGACGAGCCCCTTGATGAAGGTGACCCTGTGGCGGATGGTGGACTGCTGGGCGCTGACGGAAAGGATGACCGCGGGAATGCCGGGCCCTCTGGCCTCGGGAGCGAGGAAGTGGACAAGGGGGCCGGTGACAAGGCCGCCAGCCGCGGGGATGGTCAGGGTCATCCACCAGGGGGCGGCCGCGACCTGGTCCAGAAAGGACACCCCGGAGGGCCAGAAGAGGTACTGGAAGAGCTCGATCAGGGAGCGGAAGACCACGGCGCCGAGAGCGGCCAGGATCCCGATGGCCAGGGCGAAGCCGAGCAGGGACAGATCGCGGAGATGGGTCCGGTCCAGGCTGGGGATCTGGGAGCGCGCCAGGGAGAGGGCGCGCTTCAGGAGCGTGGGCATGCTGAGAATACCGCCGTCCGGTTGGCCCGCTTTATGACTCCATACGCAACGATTCACCACATTGATCCGTCCATGGACGCGGAGACAGCGAGGTGGTGAATACTGACGCGGGAACGAGCGTAGCGGGAAGAGAGGAAAAAGACAAGCCGCCCGAGCCCCTGATTCCCCGCGGAACGGATGTTTGGACACCGGTCTCTCCGCGGCGCCGGCTATCCCTCCTTCGTCCCCGCCCCGCTCTGTTCGCCGCGTCTCAGGGAGGACAGGGCGTGTCGGGCCAGACGGGGGAGCAGGACGAAGCCCAGGAGGAAGGGCAGCAGGGTGTAGGTGAGCCGATACAGGACACAGGCGGCGAAAGCGATCTCGAAGGGGACGCCGAAGGCGGTGAAGGCCGCGGAGACCGCGCCCTCCATGGCTCCCAGCTGGCCGGGGATCTGCACGAAGAAGGCCCAGAAGGTCCCGATAATGAAGCCGGCCACCATGATTCCGGGGTCCACGACGTAGCCGCAGGCCCGGAAAACGCAGTAGAGGGTCCCGAGCCGCAGCAGCACCCCCGCGGCATCCAGGAGGAAGGGGCACAGGATCCGCCAGCCCAGGGTGTGCATGGCCCGGATCGCCTGGTTTATGATCCCCTCCACGCGCTGTCTGACCCTCTTCCCGAACCACGGGTCCCTGCCCCGGATCCGGGCCAGGGCGTTCAGGCAGAATCCCGCCAGCCGCACCCACCTGTCCCTGGCCACGGAGGAGGAAAAGAGGCGGACCGCGTAGGCCAAAAGCCCGGCGAAGAGCAGGAACTGGGCCAGGATGACCTTTTCCCCGATGCCTTGGGGAACAGAGGGGATGAACAGGCCCGCGGCCAGGAGGAAGGCCAGGAAGATGACCAGATAGTGGAGGACGGCCCGGGTCAGGCTGTAAATGAGCGTCTCCAGATAGGAGATCCCGTGGGGAGCCAGATGGACGCTGCGCAAAGCGTAGCCGCTGAGCCCCGCGGAAACGAAGACCTCACTGAAGGTGTAGGAGATGTATCCAATCTTGACGATTTCCGGGACCGCGGAGGGGGTCACCAGACGGCGGACCAGCGCGGCGAAGCAGAGGCCGAAGAACCAGAAGGAGGCAACCGCCGCGGCGGAGCCCAGGAGGAGCCACCCCGGTGCCAGCTCCCGGCCGATCTCCGCCAGCTTGCGCAGGTCGGACAGGCTGGCGAGGAAGGCCAGGATCAGAAGGCCCAGCAAACCGGCCGCGAGATAGATCGTCCGTTGTCCTCCGAGAGACATCGGTGCCCTCTGCCTTTATCGGGTTCGGCCCCAGTGATTTATCCAGTCCGTTTGGAAGAACGGCCTTTTTGCGATATCCTGCCCGGGAGAACGGGAGCATGTGTTCCTGATCGCTGAAAAAAAACTATTCACCACCCCACTGCTCATTGTAAGCCGACACGGGGTATTTTGAATCATTGTTATTGATCCGTGCCCATGGACGCTGAGGCATTGGGGTGGTGAATAGCTCCAACCGGGTGAAATGGCATGCAGCGACAGCTTTTGATTTTGGCCGGAGTGTTCGCCCTGCTGGGCGTGGGCCTCGGAGCCTTCGGGGCGCACGTTCTCCAGGGACGGCTCGCGGAAGACATGCATCAGGCCTTCGAGACAGGAGTGCGCTATCATCTCATCCATGCCCTGGGCCTGGGGATTGTCGCCCTGACCATGGCCCGATTCGGGTCCGGACGGCTGCTTGCCTGGTCCGGATGGCTCATGAGCGCGGGCATCGTGCTCTTCTCCGGCAGCATTTACGTCATGGCCCTGAGCGGACTTCGTCTCTTCGCCGTGATCACCCCGATCGGCGGGGTGGCTTTCCTTCTGGCTTGGTGGCTGTTCATCTTTGGCGTGAGCCGGCAGTGAGAGGGCAAAATCAGGGCAGCCGGGCGCAAAAGCAATTCTAGGATATCACAGGGTCATGCTGAAAGGACACAAGGACGATTTTCATGGAAAAGAAGACACAAGAGAATGTGTACACCGCTTTCGTCGGGGAGGCCAAGGCCTACTTTCGGCTGTTGGCGTACGCGGACAGGGCCGAGGAGGAAGGGGAAGAGCAGGCCGCTCTGCTCTTTCGGGCCATCGCCGATGCGGAGCGGGTGCACGCTACCCGGCACATGGATCTGCTCAGGGATGTCGTGGTCAAGGACACGGAGACCAATCTGATGGAGTCCCTGCAGCGGGAGACGTCCATCAGTGAGAATGAGTATCCCGAGTTTTTGAGTGTGGCGCAGAATGAGGGGGAGACCGCCGCGGCCTTCACCTTCAGCCACGCCAGGGACGTGGAGAAGAAGCACGCCAAGCTCTACGACCAGGCCATGTACCACGTCATGCGCGGCGAGGTGACAGTCTACCATGTCTGCCAGTTCTGCGGCTATGTGAATGAGAAAAAGGCCCCCAAGAAATGCCCTGTCTGTGGTGCGCCGCCAGAAAAGTTCAAGGAAATCAGCGAGTAGTTTGTCGGGTCTTTTCTGATCCGCTCGCCGAGACGTCACGGAAAGGGCGCCCCGAGGGCATTTCCGATTTGAGGCCCAGCTTCGGGGGCGCTTGCACTGCGGAGTTTCAGGCAGAGCCTGTGGCACGCTGGTTGAGAGGCGCATATGCGTATCGAGCTTCCCTGGGGAGAGAGCACGCTCGCAACGGATTTACCGGACGACTGGCAGGTACATGCCACGGAGCCACTGAAGCGGAGAGCTCCCAATCCCCGCAGCGAGCGGAACGTCGTGGCCGCTTCCCTGGCGGATCCCATCGGCTGCTCTCCGCTCGGCGAGCGGGATCTCGCGGACCGGCGCGTCCTGCTCGTTGTGGACGACAACACCAGGCCCACTCCCGCGGGCAGGTTCCTGGACCTGGTCCTGGACGAGCTGGAAGGAGCGGGCGCATGCTTGGACAATGTTCTGCTCATGCCCGCCCTGGGCATTCACTCCCCCATGAGCGAAGAGCAGATGGCGGAAAAGGTCGGCGCGGAGAATCTGGGCCGCGTGGCCTGGAGGAACCACGACGCGCACCATCCCGAGGAGACGGCCTTTGTGGGGAGGACTTCCCGGGGCACTCCGATCTCCCTGAACAGGGAGGCGACGCTGGCGGACACCATCGTGTTGGTGGGAATGGTGGAACCCCATCTCTGGGCCGGATTCGGCGGCGGGCTGAAGAACCTCTTCCCCGGCCTGGGCTCCGCCGAGGCCATTGGCGCTCATCACGCCATGATTGCCGAGCCGCCGTACCACTATAACCGGGTCGGCACGGCGCCGGAGGCGAATTCCTTCCGCAGGGATCTGGAGGAGGTGCGGGATCTGCTGGACACGGACCTCTTCTGTCTCAACGTGGTGCTCGGCCAGAGCGGCGGGATCGAGGCCTGTGCCTGCGGCGATCCGGTGCGGGCGCATCGCAGCGCGGTGGAGACGAACACCCAGCTTGCGGGCAGACGCATTCCCGGCAAGATGGACGGGATCGTGGTCAATTCCCGGCCCATGGATTTCAATATCAAGCAGGGCATGAAAGGGGTGGCCAACACCCTCCCCGCTCTTGTCCCCGGAGGAACCATTATGGCCTTCCTCAAGGCGGACAGGGGCCTGGACGATGTGAAACCCTCGGACAAGTCCCCGCCCTTGTGGCTGAGCCGGACCATCCTCAGATTGCTCGGGCCCTCCAGGGTGCTCTGGTTCCAGGAGAAGACGGGCAGGGGCGAGGGACCGGAGGACAAGTTCCTAGTCTACTACACCCTGCAATTGCTCCGGGAGCATCGCCTTTTTGTCTATGCGCCCACCCTGTCCCGGGAACAGGCCAAGTCCCTGGGTTTTTACACTCCCTGTTCATCGCCGGAGGAAGTGGTCCGCAGGGGGAGGAGGAATATGGGCAGACGGCCCAAAGTGGCCGTATTTCCCGAGGCGGGAGCCACTTTTCCGGTGATGGGGGCGTGAGCGGCTCGGTCCGAAGGCCCAAGCATCCTCCGAGGGCATCTATTCACCACATTGATCAGCCCATGGACGCTCAGGAAAAAAGGTCCCGGACCCATGCATGGGCCCGGGACCTTTTTTCGGATATCCGGCCGCTGCCGGATCAGTGCTTCTGTTCCGCGGCGGGAGTGAAGATGGGCAGCTGGGTCACGATGAGCTTATACAAAAAGAGCCCGGCGGAAACGAGCCCCACGGTGATGGCGAACTCCTGCCAGGAGGGGAAGTAGGCCGCTCCCTGCATGTTGGACTCCGTGAGGAAGACCACGTTGAAGCGGTTGAGCACCACCCCGAAGATGACCATGCCGTGCGAGGCCAGAAGCGCCGGAATGGAGGAGCGGATGCTCTTGCTGGCGAGCAGGATCATGGGCAGGACCACGCCCACGCCCACCTCCAGCAGGAAGAGGCCACTCTGCATGCTCCCCTCGAACATGAGCCCGAGGTTGCCCTTGATCGCGAGGTCGGCGAACCGGACCAGGAAGTAGACCATCAGGGCGATGGCCGTTCCCCGGGCCAGCCCGTCCAGGATGCCGGTCTCGTGCTCCTTGTTCCGCATGTTGGCGCTGACAATGGTCTCGCAGGAGACCATGGACAGGCCCACGCACACCGCGGAGAGGAAGAAGAGATGGTGGATGAAGTGGGTGT